>DATJYA010000300.1:0-15846 GCA_035499835.1 Pseudolabrys sp. | reverse complement strand
GGCATCAAGCCGACCATCCTGGGGCTCGTCTCCGGCGGCATGTTCGGACTCTCGGCCATCGGCTATCGCGGCGCCATCCTCAACCTTGAGGGCGCCAACGATTTCGTCGTATCGGCGACCTTCACGCTGGTGGTCGGCCTGGTGCTGCAATCGCTGCTGCTGTCGATCTATCTGGCGGTGCGCGATCCCGCCGTGCTCAAGGCCATTGTCCGCGCCTGGCGGCCTTCGGTGCTTGCCGGCTTCATGGGCGCGCTCGCCTCGCAATTCTGGTATCTCGGCTTCGCCATCACCAGCGCCGCCAATGTGCGTACGCTTGCGTTGGTCGAGGTGCTGTTCGCGCAAGGCATTTCGAAATTCGTCTTCAAGCAGCCGACGAGCGCCCGCGAAGTCGCCGGCATCGTGCTGGTGGTGCTTGGCGTCGCGTTGCTGGTCTGGGCGCACTAGCCCGGCAGGCTAATTCCGCTCGTCCGGCAGAATCGGCAACGGGTGGAATTCGATGCCTTCCTCGGCCAGCGCCTTGGCGTCGTCCGGCGAGGCTTCGCCATAGATCGAGCGATGCTCGATCTCGCCATAGTGCATCTTGCGCGCTTCATCGGGAAATTTCGGCCCGACATTGTCGGCATTCTTGGTCAGATGATCGCGCAGTTCCTTGAGCTTGCTGCGCAGTTCCCGCTCCTGCGGCGACAGCATGGCAACCGGCGCCACAGGGGACTTGTCCGGCGGCGGCGCGGCCGGCGCGTCCGCGGGCATCATGCGCTGTTTCGAGGTCGCCAGCCGCGGCGCCATGATCGCTTTCTCGATCTTGGTCGAGCCGCATTGCGGGCAGGCGATGAGCTTGCGCTTGACCTGCTTGTCGTAGGCGCTCGAGTCGGCAAACCAGCTTTCGAAGCCATGCGCCTTGTCGCAGACCAGGGCGTAACGGATCATTCGGCGCTCCGCACCATATGCAGATGCGCCGGCTCGGCCAGCGGCTCGATGATCTCAAAGCGGCGGCCATGCTGTAGCGATGGAATGCGCGAGCGGGCCTTGGTTACCTCTTCCATATCGATCTCGGCCATCACCACGCCCGGCTCGGTGCCGCCTTCCGCCAGGATACGCCCCCAGGGATCAACGATCAGTGAATGGCCGAAGGTCTCGCGGCCGTTCTCGTGCTTGCCGCCCTGGGCCGCGGCGAAGACGAAGCAACCGTTCTCGATCGCGCGCGCGCGCATCAGCACGTGCCAGTGCGCCTCGCCGGTCTGCTTGGTGAAGGCGGACGGGATCGCCAGCATGGTGGCGCCGGCCTCAGCCAGCGCGCGGTAGAGCGCGGGAAAACGCAGATCGTAGCAGATGGTGACGCCGAGGCGGCCCCAGGGCAGGTCGGCCAGCACCGCTTGCTCGCCGGGCCGATAGGTACGCGACTCGCGATAGCTTTCGCCGCCTTCGAGATCGACGTCGAACATATGGATCTTGTCGTAGCGCGCGGCGATCTCGCCCCTGGAATCGATGAGGAAGGCGCGATTGGCGGCGCGGTCGGGCGACACCTTGATCGCCAGCGAGCCGATATGAATGGTGATGGCGAGCTTGCGCGCGAGCTCGCGCAGGGTGGCGAGCGAGGCATCGGCGTCTTCGTCGACGATGGTGGCGAACAGCCGCTCGCGCTTGACCTCCATGATATTGGTCATCTCGGGGGTCAGCACGTAATCGGCGCCGGCGGATTTCGCTTCACCGATCAGCCGCGCGGCGGCGTCGATGTTGCTCGCGGGCATAAGCCCGCTGCGCATCTGGATCATTGCGGCCTTGAAAGCAGCAGCCCGTGCCCCGCTCATGCGTTCTGTCCATCTCCCGCGAGCAGCGGATCGAGCTTGCCGGCGCGCTCCAGCGCGTGCAGCTCGTCGGAGCCGCCGACATGCACGCTGCCGACGAAAATCTGCGGCACCGTCATGCGGCCATTCGCCCGTTCGATCATTTCCCCGCGCCGTTCGGTCTCGTGCGACAAGTTGATTTCCGTAAAAGAGACGCCCTTGCGTTTCAGCAAGGCCTTGGCCGTGTGGCAATAGGGGCAGAAACGGGTGGTGTAGATTTCAACGGGCGGCATGGCTGCGTTTGGATCCAATAGCGTTATTTATATGGTGGCGCGCATGGGGCTCACAACCCGGGCAAAGGCAAGCACGTCGACATGGGCGGCTCCCGCCCGCAGCAGGGCGCGGGCGCAGGAGTCGACCGTAGCACCCGAGGTGAGCACATCGTCGATCAGCACGAGGCGGCGGCCGGCGACAAGGCCCTTTTCCCCGGCCGGTACGCTGAAGGCACCCTGCACGTTCTCGGCGCGCTGGGGCTTGGACAGCCCGACCTGCTGCGCGGTGGCGCGTACGCGCTTCAGGGCCGAATGCAGAACGGGCACGCCGCTCGCCTGCCCGATGGCGCCGGCCAGCGCCGCCGACTGATTGAAGCGCCGGGCCCAGAGCCGCCGCCAATGCAGCGGCACCGGAATCAGCGCGTCGGCATTGGCCAGGAGTTCGCCGCCGGCCCGCGCCATCCACCGCCCCATCAGCGGCGCGAGATCAAGCCGGTCGCCATATTTGAAACGGTGCACCAACGCGCGGGCGACATCGTCGTAGCGCACCGCGGCGCGGGCGCGGTCATAGGCCGGCGGATTGGCAATCGCTTCCATCGACAGCAGGCCGGGCCCGGGATCGTAAAGAAAGGGAATGCCGAGGCGCGCGCAATAGGGCGGCTCGATGAAGGAGAGCTTCGACCAGCAGGAGGCGCAAAGGCCGATGCCATCGCCCAGTGGCTCGCGGCAGGACGGGCACAGCGGCGGCAGCGCCATGTCGAGCGCGAGCCGCAACGCACCGCGCAGTCCGCGGCGGAATCGCATACCGGCCAAGGGTACTTGGCTTGCGGCCGCCATCTCGTCCATGCTGGAAAGCTAGCAGATGTCAGCGAGCCCGACCATCTTCGACCGTGCCCTGCTGCGCGCGCGCCGCGCCCGCGCCGCCGCGCTTGGTGCGGAAACTTTCCTGATCGACCGCGTGGCCGCCGATATGGCCGAGCGGCTGTCGGCAGTGGTGCGGCCATTCGAGCGCGCCGTCGATCTCGGCACGCCCAATGACGCGCTTCGGCGGGCGCTCGTCGAAAGCGGGCGGATCGGCAGCATGATAGCGGTCGAACCCGCGGCGCATCGGCTCGATGCTGAGTTTATTCGCGTGGCCGGCGACGAAGAGGCGTTGCCTTTCGCCGAGGCCTCGCTCGATCTGGTGGTGTCCGGCCTGGCGTTCCAGTTCGTCAACGATCTGCCCGGCACGCTGGTCCAGATCCGCCGCGCGCTCAGGCCCGATGGACTGCTGCTGGCGGCGCTGATCGGCGGCGAAACCCTGAGCGAACTGCGTGAAGCCTTCGCCGCGGCCGAGAGCGAGATCGAAGGCGGCGTTTCGCCGCGTATCGCGCCTTTCGCCGACCTGCGCGACATCGGCGCGCTGATGCAGCGCGCCGGCTTTGCGTTGCCGGTGGTCGATACCGACCGGATCACCGTGCGCTACGACTCGGTGCTCGACCTGATGCGCGAATTGCGCCGCATGGGCGCGACCAACGTCCTGCACGAGCGCCGCCGCAAGCCGCTCAAGCGCGCGACGCTCGAACGCGTCGCCGACATCTACGGCGACCGCTTCACCGACGAGGATGGACGCATGCGCGCCACGTTCGAGATTGTCTGGCTGTCGGGGTGGGCGCCGCATGAGAGCCAGCAGCAGCCGCTCAAGCCGGGTTCAGCCGCACATCGGCTTGCGGATGCATTGGGCACCAAGGAAATATCGGCGGGAGAAAAGCCGGGCGGCGGATGATTGCAAGAGCGGGCGCCGGTTCGTGCGTAACTTAATAATCAGCCCAGAGCGTTGGAGACCGAGGTCCACATGTTGACCACCGACACACCCAGTGCGCTGACGGTGAGAATAATGGCGGCGGCGATGCCGGCCGCGATCAGCGCGTATTCGATGGCGGTGGCGCCTTGCTGCTGATGCAGGAAGCGGCGAAACTGGCTCTGGACGGCATTGCGCATGGGCACTTCCTGATTCGGCGTTCCTGAAAGAGGAATCACAACAGCGCCAGCAGATGCGAAACCAGCGGCTCGTCCGCCGGCGGCATCGGATAGTCTCGCAACCGGTTCGGTCTCACCCAGGCAATCTGCTGCGCCTCCCTGGCGGTAACTTGTCCCTCCCAGCGCCGGCAAACATAGAGCGGCATGAGAAGATGAAAGTCGGGATAGCGGTGGCTTGCGAAAGTGAGCGGCGCAAGACAGGCCTCGCTGACAGCTATTCCCAATTCCTCCTTGAGTTCGCGAATGAGCGTCTCCTCGGGTCGCTCGCCGCTCTCGATCTTGCCGCCGGGGAACTCCCACAGGCCAGCCATCGCCTTGCCTTCGGGCCGTTGCGCGATCAGGACGCGGCCGTCGGCATCGATAAGAGCGCAGGCGGCGACAAGAACGAGTTTTGCGGTCACGGCCCTATGTCCACACGCTATGGCGAGCAGGGTAAAGGACGGCTCAAGCCAATTAGATAAAATAACGCATTCCCAAATATGGTTAACGCGCGCATAAGGACCGCAAATACAAGCTGGCGGACGATCAGTGACGCCTTCGACAATCCCTGCAAAGCAAGGACCGACGGCGCCATGAGCGCGTGAGGATCAGGAGCGGTAATCGCCATTGATGGCGATGTATTCCTTGGTGAGGTCGCAGGTGAGCACGCGGTCGCGGCCCTTGCCGAGGCCGAGCGCGACCTTCAGGCTGATCTCGGGCCTCTTCATCGCCGCGCTGACCAGCGCCTCGTCGTAGCCGGGGTCGCGCGCGCCCCTGTGCGCCACCCGGATGCCGCCGAACCAGATCGACAGCTTGTCGCGATCGGCTGGCTCTCCGGCCTTGCCGACGGCCATCACCACGCGGCCCCAATTGGCATCCTCGCCGGCGATCGCCGTCTTCACCAGCGGCGAATTGGCGATCGACAGCGCGATGCGCCGCGCCGATGTCTTCGACACGGCGCCCTCGACCGTGATCTCGACCAGCTTGCGCGCGCCTTCGCCGTCGCGGGCGATCTGTTCGGAGAGATTGGCGAGCACGCCTTGCAGCGCCTTCTTGAAACCCTTGAGTCGTGGATCGGCCGCGCGCGCGATGCGCGGGCATTGGGCCGCCTGGCCGGTGGCAAAGATCATCAACGTGTCGGAGGTGGAGGTGTCGCCGTCGACCGTCACCGCATTGAAGGTGTCGGTGACCGCCTCGTTGAGCATCGCCTGCAGGGTCGGGGCGGCAATATTGGCGTCGGTGAACAGGAACGAAAGCATGGTCGCCATGTCCGGCGCGATCATGCCGGCGCCCTTGGCGATGCCGTTGATGGTTACCTTGGCCTCGCCGATGCGCGCCGTCACGGTTGCAACCTTCGGGAACGTATCGGTCGTCATGATCGCCCGCGCCGCGGCGAGGAATTCACCGGGGCTCGCGCGCGCGACCAGCCCGTCCATCACCGGGCCGAATTTGTGCGCATCGAGCGGCTCGCCGATCACGCCGGTGGAAGCAAGAAAGACTTCCGTCGTCTTGCAGCGCGCGGCCCTGGCGGCGAATTCCGCCGTCAGCCTGGTCGCCACGCGGCCGCTCTTGCCGGTGAAGGCATTGGCATTGCCGGAATTGACCACCAGCGCCCGCGCCGGGCTCCTGGATTTGCCGCGCTTGAGCTGCGCCCGGCACCACTCGACCGGCGCCGAGGGGCATTTCGAGCGGGTGAACACTCCGGCCGCCGTCGTGCCCTCGTCGAGCAGCACCAGCAGCACGTCGGTGCGGTCGGCATAGCGGATGCCGGCCTCGGCGGTTGCGAGCCGCACGCCGGCAATTGCCGGCATGTCCGGTACATGTTTCGGGGCGAGGGGGGAGACTGAGGTCGACATCAAAGTGCTGCCTTTGTCATGGCCGGGCATAGCCGTCCAAAGGACGGCGTCGCTTCGCACGCCTATGTCCCGGCCATCCACGCTTTGTTGGGCGGCGGCACTTTAAAGACGTGGATGCCCGCGACAAGCGCGGGCATGACGAATTTTATTGATCGCTTCTATTTCTTTGCCGGATCGGCCGGCTTGGCCGCATCGGGCACCGCAACCTCCGGCGCCACCGGCTTGTCGAGCCGCTCGACCTTGGCGTTGGCACGCAATGAGCTGACCAGTTCGGCCTGCGCCTTGCGCGTTACAAACTGCTCGATCTGCGGCTTGACCTCGTCGAAAGTCGGCACCGGCTTGACCCGCTTGTCCTCGACCTTGATCACGTGCCAGCCGAATTGCGTCTTCACCGGATCGGAAATCTGGCCCTTGTCGAGCTTGAAGGCGACGTCGGAAAATTCCGGCACCATCTGCTCCTTGGTGAAATAGCCGAGATCGCCGCCGTTGGCCTTGCCGGAGGGATCCTCGGTCACCTCGGCCGCGACCTTGGCGAAATCCTCGCCCTTCTTCAGCCGCTCGATGACGGCCTTGATCTTCTCTTCGGCGGCTTTCCCCGCCTTCTCGTCGTCGGCCGCCGCGCGGATCAGGATGTGGCGCGCGTGCACCTCCTTCTCCGCGCTCATCTGCTTGACGGCGTCGTCATAGACCTTGTGCATGGCCTCATCGGTGAGCGCCTGCTTGCCGACCGATTGCAGCAAGGTCTCCATCAGCAGCTTGTTACGGGTGAAGTCGAGCTTGCGCTTGAAGTCGGGCGTATCGCCGAGCTTCTTGTCCTCGGCGGCCTTGGCCAGAAGCATCATGTCGGCGGTGAACTGGATGAGGTAATCCTGCTTCTGGTCGGGCGCCATCGGCGGCAGTTGACCGGCCTCCTCCTCGGCGACGGCGAGATCGCTCTGGTGGATCTCGGCGCCGTTGACCTTGGCGACCACGGGGTCCTTGTCCTGCGCGCGCAAGGGCGCAGCGGTCGCCAGCAACAGCGCCAAGGTGGCAGCCGAGACGGCAGAAAACAGGCCCCGGGGGGCGGCAGAGGTCGGGATCGGCATGGCGCTGTCCTTGGGAATGGTTGGCCCGCTCAATACGACGCGGACGGCGCGGACTTGTGACCCAACAACCATGGCTTTGCAATGGCTGTACGACACGAAATGACGGCCTGTCGCCGGCCGAAATGCCGGTTATGGCTCTCGCAAGCCGCCAATTGACAACATTCCGAGGCACTCCTATGTCTCGATCAGTTCGACTGTTTTTGCGCCGTTCCGGTGCAGGTTACAGTGAATTTGCCCGAAAAGAGCCGCTTTTCCGGAAGTGCCGGAACGGAATCCGGCCGCGAAGGCATGATAAAAGCGCTCGGCGAAGGACCCGGAGTTTCCCCATGATTGGCGCCGTTGCCCGCAAGCTGTTCGGCTCCGCCAATGACCGGCGCATCCGCAGCTACCAGCCGCGGGTCGACGCCATCAACGCCCTGGAAAAGGAACTCGAGGCGCTCAGCGACGATGAACTGCGCGCGCGCACCGCGGTCTTCAAGCAGCAGATCGCCGACGGCACCTCGCTCGACGACATTCTGGTTCCCGCTTTCGCCACCTGCCGCGAGGCCGCCAAGCGCACGCTCGGCCAGCGGCATTTCGACGTGCAGTTGATCGGCGGCATGATCCTGCACGAGGGCAAGATTGCCGAGATGAAGACCGGTGAAGGCAAGACGCTGGTTGCCACGCTCCCGGTCTATCTCAATGCACTCTCCGGCCGCGGCGTTCACGTCGTCACCGTCAACGACTACCTCGCCAAGCGCGACAGCGAGTGGATGGGGCAGATCTACTCCTTCCTCGGGCTGACCACCGGCGTCATCGTGCACGGTCTCGACGACGAGCAGCGCAAGAAGGCCTACGACTGCGACGTCACCTACGGCACCAATAACGAGCTCGGCTTCGATTACTTGCGCGACAACATGAAGTACCGGCTGGAGGACATGGTCCAGCGCGGGCACATCTACGCCATCGTCGACGAAGTCGACTCCATCCTCATCGACGAGGCGCGCACGCCGCTGATTATTTCCGGCCCGCTCGACGACCGCAGCGAATTCTACAATACCATCGATACCTTCATCCCCAGGCTCGACAAGGGCGACTACGAGGTCGACGAGAAGCAGCGCACCGTCACCATGACCGAAGCCGGCATGGAGAAGATGGAAGTGATGCTGCGCGACGCCGGCCAGCTCAAGGGCGGCAAGCTCTATGACGTCGAGAACGTCTCCGTCGTCCACCACGTCAATCAGGCGCTGCGCGCCCACAAGCTGTTCCAGCGCGACAAGGATTACATCGTGCGCAACGGCGAGGTCGTCATCATCGACGAGTTCACCGGCCGCATGATGCCGGGGCGCCGTTACTCCGAAGGCCTGCACCAGGCGCTGGAGGCCAAAGAACATCAGCCGATTCAGCCGGAGAACCAGACGCTCGCCTCGATCACCTTCCAGAACTACTTCCGCATGTACGAGAAGCTCGCCGGCATGACCGGCACGGCGCTCACCGAGGCCGACGAGTTCATGGACATTTACGGCCTCGAAGTCCTCGAAGTGCCGACCAACATGCCGCTGGTGCGCCTCGACGACGACGACGAGGTCTATCGCACGGCCAAAGAAAAATACCGCGCCATCATTACGCTCATCGAGGACTGCAAGGTGCGTGGCCAGCCGGTGCTGGTCGGCACCACCTCGATCGAAAAGTCGGAACAGCTTGCCGAAATGCTGCGGCAGGCCGGCTGGGAGCAGCACGACTTCTCCGATCCCAACGCCTTTGCCGCGCTCTATTCCGGCGACGACGGCGCCTCGAAGAAGAAGGTCTTCGCAATCCTCAATGCCCGTTACCACGAGCAGGAGGCCTTCATCGTCGCCCAGGCCGGCGTGCCCGGCGCCATCACCATCGCCACCAACATGGCCGGCCGCGGCACCGACATCCAGCTCGGCGGCAACGCCGACATGCGCATCCGCCAGGAACTCGCCGACGTCACCGACTGGGGCGCGCGCGACAAGGACCCGCGCGCCGCCAAAATCCGCGAGCAGGTGGCGCGGCTGAAGGAAAAGGCGCTCGCCGCCGGCGGCCTCTACGTGCTCGGCACCGAGCGGCACGAGAGCCGGCGCATCGACAACCAGTTGCGCGGCCGCTCCGGCCGCCAGGGCGATCCGGGCCATTCCAAGTTCTTCCTGTCGCTCGAAGACGACCTGATGCGCATCTTCGGTTCCGACAAGCTCGACGGCATGCTGCAGAAGCTGGGGCTGAAGGAAAACGAGGCGATCGTCCACCCCTGGATCAACAAGGCGCTGGAAAAGGCGCAGCAGAAGGTCGAGGCGCGCAACTTCGACATCCGCAAAAACCTGCTCAAATACGACAACGTGATGAACGACCAGCGCAAGGTCATCTTCGAGCAGCGGCTCGATCTGATGCGCGACGACGCCGTGGACGAGACCGTCGCCGACATGCGCCATTCGGTGGTCGAGGAACTCATCGCCAAGCACGTTCCGCCGAACGCCTATCCCGAGCAATGGGACGCCGGCGGCCTCGACGCCGCCTTGCGTGAAATCCTCACCGTCAATACGCCGGTGCAGGACTGGGCCAAGGAAGAAGGCATCACCGAGGAAGACGTGCGCGAGCGCATCACGCGCCAGGCCGACGAGTTCATGGCGAGCAAGGTGGCCAAATGGGGCCCCGACGTCATGCGCTATGTCGAGAAGTCGATCCTGTTGCAGACGCTCGACCATCTCTGGCGCGAGCATCTGGTCATGCTCGAGCACCTGCGCCAGGTGATCGGCCTGCGCGGCTACGGCCAGCGCGACCCGCTCAACGAATACAAGGCGGAAGCCTTCAGCCTATTCGAGGCCATGGTCGCGCATTTGCGCCAGGCCGTTACGGCGCAGCTGATGCGCGTCGAGATCGTGCAGCAACCGCCGCCGGAGCCGCCGCCGCAGCAGCTTCCGCATATGGAAGCGCACAAGCTCGATCCGGCGACCGGCGAGGACGAGCTGGCGCTGGCCTCAGCGCCGCTCGCGCCGGCGCTCGCAGGCAGCGGTCACGCCTTGCAGGCGGCCGCCCAGCCAGCCCCGCCTCCGGCGGCGCCGGGCGAACGCAATCCGAAAAATCCGGCGAGCTGGGGCAAGGTTGGCCGCAACGAGCCTTGCCCCTGCGGTTCCGGCAAGAAGTTCAAGCACTGCCACGGCAGGTTTGCCTGAGGGCGGGACGGCGTCATGCGCGGGCTTGACCCGCGCATCTATGATGAGCCGCAGTAGTCGGGCCTTACGAAAGTCTGTATTTTTGGCGCGCGCCCTCATGGATTGCCGGGTCAAGCCCGGCAATGACGCCTGAGAGGCATCGGCTTGGATGTCAGAAGCCGAACAGCCGCCGCGGCGTGTCCCAGAACAGCTTGTGGCGGTCGGCGGCATTGGGGAACAGCAGGCCGGCGAGTTCAACCAGCGGGCCGTAATCCTGCCGTTGCGGCGCGCGCAGGAACGGCCAATCCGATGCCCACATGCAGCGCTCCAGCGTGAAGGCGCCGACCAGGGCGCGCACGAACGGCCAGGTGTCCTCGAACGGATAGGGCATTTCCGAGAACTTCGAATAGCCGGACAGCTTGACGCTCACCCGCCCTGTGCGTGCAAGCCGCAACAGCGCCTTGAAGCCGGGCTGGTCGAGCCCCGCGTGCGGCGTCGGCCGTCCGCAATGGTCGATCAGCACCTTTACCGGGATTTGCTCTATCCACGGCACGAACATCTCGAGTTGATCGTGCTCGACCTGAAGCTGCACGAACATGTCGTTGGCCGCGAGGCGTTCGATCAGGCGTGCGGAATTCCTGTAGTGCGCGGTGCCGTAGGGCTTGTAGGTCGGGTTGAAGGCGGCGCCGACGATTCCCCGGCGCTTGAACTCTTGCAGCGCCGCGTCGTCGGCGTCGAAATCGATGATGGCGACGCCCTTCAATCGCCCCCCGCTGCGGGCGATGGCATCGAGCATGCAGGAATTGTCGACGCCGTAGCCGGAATTCGGCTGCACCAGCAAAGCGTGGGCAACGCCGTAGGTCTGCATCACCTGGCGCAACTGCGCGGTGGTGCCGATCTCCTGGCCGGCCGGGTGATATTCGATGTCCTTGCCGTAGGGGAAAGCGACCGGGTCGAAGACGTGGGCGTGGCAGTCGATCTTGGGTTCTGCAAAAACGCTCATCGCGACAACGCCGGTTGCGGCGTCACTGTATCAGCAAACGGACGCTGCCGTTATCGCCACAGGCCGTACTCGTCCCATTTGTCTTCGGGAATCCTGTCGCCGACGTGATAGTCGAACGACAGGATCTTCAGCCGGTCCGGCGTCGTCTTGCAGGTGAAGGAAAACTGGTACCACTCGCCCTTGCTGCGAAACGCGCCGCCATCGCCCTTGATGGTGTCGCCTTCAATCTTGAACGGCGAAATCGAATCGATCACCGCGCGATCGGGATGATAGGAATTCCTGTCGAGGCCGATGCGCTTGGCGGCGGCATAATCGCAAACCTGTTCCAGCCGGTCGGCGAGATCGATGCGCTTGAGCGCGTCCTCGATGCGCGGCTCGATTCTGATCTCGCTCTTGGAATCGGCGGCGGCGAGCCCGCCGCCATTCATCAACGCGATCAGCAAAGCCAGCAACATACGCCACATCATCCACCTCGCATCATCGGAAGAATCAGCCGCAACACTAGCGCAAGCCCGCGTCGCGCCATGCGGCGGCCAGTGGAAAACTTCTAGGCCGGGTGCAGGAAGGACAGCGCCAGCTTTTTGCGGAACGCCCGGTCGCGTTTCAAGTGCCACTCGCGGCTCATGGCCGCGCGCTTGTCCTTGAGCTTCTCCGCGTGCAGCAGCACCCAGGCGCGGCCGCGCGTCGTGCGCGCGCCCTTGCCCGCATTGTGCTGCTTGAGGCGCCGCGGCAGGTCGTTGGTCCAGCCGACATAGGTCAGTTGACGGTTATTGCCGAGGCTGCCGAGGACGTAGACGAAGCAGTCCATGCGCGGACGGTGCCGGAAATCAGCGCAGCGCCGACCAGCGGGCGTTGAAGGAGCCGGCCGGGACCACCGGTTGCGCGCCGGCGAGCAGGTTGCCGGTCGGCTGCGGTGTCGAATAGGCGGTGCGAATTTCGGCTGGCGGCGGCGCGCCTTGCGCCTCGGTCTTCTCGGGTTGCTTCGCGGCCTGCACGACCGGCGGCTTTGGCGGAGCGGCACTGGCGACGGCCTTCGGGGCAGGGGCCTCGTGCGGCTTCGACCGCGGCGGCGCCGGTACCGAAGCGGTGCGGACAACGGCGCGCTTCGGCTTGCTCGCGTCTTCCGTGCCGCGCAGGGTGGGCGGCTCGGTGTCGTCCGCCGGCTTGGCCTCCGCCTTGCCGCTGCCAAACACATTACCCAGCAGGCTCGCGATCGAGGTCGGCTTCTCCGGCGCCTCGCCTTCCTTCGGCAATGGCGCGGCTTGCGGCATCGGCACGCTCGCAACCGTCACCGGCTCGTCGCTGGGCTCTGCCGCGGCCGGCGCAGCAGCCGGGACAGCCGCTTGTGCCTGCTGCGGCGCCTTCGGCGGCGGATGCAAAGCCGCATAGGCGCCCGGCGGATTGGGAACATGCGGCAGCGCGCCCGGGGCCTGCGGCAGCGCGGCGACCTGACTCGCACGGCCGTTGCTGTCGTATTCGGGCTGCGTGGTAATCTTGTTGGCAAACACCGGGTTCATGCCGCCGTCGCCGACATGCGGCGGCGCGGTGGCGACGCCATCGGCAATGTACTGCGCCATCTGCACCTGCTCTTGCCGCCGCTGATCGAGCACCGCGTCGGCGATGTTCCTGTCGAGCTGGTAGGCTGGACATTTGCCGCGCGGATCGAATTTGAGCGCCTTGGCCGAATCGTCCGGCGCCGCGGCATCAAAAACATAGTGTCGCTCGCACACCGCGACCTTGGGCTCCTGATGTGTCGCCTCGAAGTGGTCGTAGCCTTCCTTGATCATCTTCCAGAAGGCGAAGTTCGGATTGTTGCGGTGCTTGGCCATGTTCAGCGCGGTCATGCGGAACGGGAAGGCCTCGAACTGGAATTCCTTCTGTCCACCGAAGAACGACTCGCGGGCGAGCGCGTAGATTTCCTGAATCTGCTCGTCGGTCATCGCGTAACAGCCGCGCGAGGAGCAGTCGCCGTGCACCATCAGCTCGGAGCCGGTATAGCCCCAGGAGCGGTCATAAGTGTTGGGAAAGCCGGTGTTGAAGGCGAGATAGTAATTGGAATTCGGATTCATCTGCGCCGGCGTGATCGTGTAGAAGCCCTCCGGCGCCTGGCGGTCGCCTTCCTTCTTCTTCGGGCCGAGATCGCCCGACCAGCGGCAGATCGGATAGGTCTTCAGCAGCGCGAACTGGCCATCGCGCGTCTTCTTCCAGACTTCGAGCTCGGCTTCTTCCTTGAACAGGCGGATAAGGATGGGCGATTCCTTATCCATGTTCTTCTCGGCGATCTGCGTCACCATCTTGTCGGACAGAGGCGCCAGCGCGCGGCCGCTGGGGATGGTGTCCTGGTCGCATCCGGCAAGCACAAACGCGGCGGCAACGGCCGCGGGCGCCAGCAGCGCGCGTGCGAAGGGACGGCAATTCAAACGCTTCACTCCCCGGGGAAGGGACCCCACATTACCCAATCGTTATCCATAAGATGTGGCATCCGCAAGGCAATCCGGGCTGCCACAGCCTGCCGCTAAGCCTATGGTGAAGCAAAGGTAAATAGCCCTGCCCGGTTGTGGGCTCAGACCGGCACGCGGCCCATTTGCAGGAATTTGTCGCGACGCTGCTGGCGCACGGCCGCGGCATCGAGCGGCCGCAATTCGGAAAGCGCCGCCGCGATCGCCTCGGCGGTCGCCGCGATTGCCGCCGCCGGGTCGCGATGGGCGCCGCCGACCGGCTCCGCGATAATGGCGTCGATCATGCCGAAACGCGCCATGTCCTGGGCGGTGATCTTCATGTTGGTCGCCGCGTCCTGGGCCTTGGTGGTGTCGCGCCAGAGGATGGAGGCGGCGCCTTCCGGCGAGATCACGCTGTAGATTGCGTGCTCCAGCATCAGCACGCGGTTGGCTGTGGCGAGCGCAATGGCCCCGCCGGAGCCGCCTTCGCCGAGGATCACCGCCACATTGGGCACGCCGAGCGCGAGGCAGGCGTCGGTCGAGCGCGCGATAGCCTCGGCCTGGCCGCGCTCCTCGGCGCCGATGCCGGGATAGGCGCCGGCGGTGTCCACCAGGGTGATCACCGGAATGCCGAAGCGGTCGGCCATGTGCATCAGCCGCACTGCCTTGCGGTAGCCCTCGGGCCGCGCCATGCCGAAATTGTGCTTGAGTCGGCTTTCGGTGTCTGAGCCTTTCTCGTGGCCGATGACACAGACGCTCTCGCCGCGAAAGCGGCCGAAGCCGCCGACAATGGCGGCATCCTCGCCGAACTTGCGGTCGCCGGCGAGTGGTATGAATTCGGTGATCATGCCGGCGATGGCGTCGAGGCAATGCGGCCGCTGCGGATGGCGCGCCACCTGCGTCTTCTGCCAGGGCGTCAACTCGGCGTAGAGTTCCTTCAGCGCGAGGCCAGCCTTGACCTCGAGGCGGCCGATTTCGTCGCCGACCGAGACGGCTGAGCCGCTCTCGCCCATGGCGCGCAATTCCTCGACCTTGGCTTCGAGCTCGGCTACCGGCTTTTCAAAGTCGAGATAACTGCGCATCGGTCCCGGCTAGGGTGATGAAAACTAGGGGAAGTGACGTGGGCAGGCGGTTTAAGTCAAGCCGCGCCCGGCTCGCGGTCGCTAAGCGGGTGCAGGTCGCGTACCAGCGCCTTCAGCCGCTCCTCCAGCACATGCGTATAGATTTGCGTGGTGGAAATATCGGCATGGCCGAGCAGTGTCTGTACCACGCGCAGGTCGGCGCCGTTGTGCAGGAGATGGCTGGCGAAGGCGTGGCGCAGCACATGGGGGCTCAGGCGCGCCGGGGCGATGCCGCAGGCTTGCCCGAGCGATTTCAGTTCGCGGGCGAAGTGCTGCCGCGTCAGGTGGCCCTGCTCGCCAAACGACGGGAACAGCCATTTCGATTGCGCCTCGCGCGCCTCGCCGCGCAGTTTGAGGTAGGCGTCCATGCTGCGCTTGGCCGCCTGATTGAGCGGCACCAGCCGCTCCTTGTCGCCCTTGCCGCGCACCACCAGCATGCGCTGGTCGCGCCGCGCCGCGGAGGCCGGCAGCGCCACCAGTTCGGAGACGCGCAGGCCGGTGGCGTAGACGACTTCGATGAGACAGTTGAGCCGCGCCGCCCGCAGCCGCGCCGCCTTCTCCTGTGCTTCGTCTTCGGCCGCGCGCCGCGCCGCATCGAGCAGCGCGTCGACTTCGGCGATCGACAACACCTTCGGCAGCGCCCGTCCGCGCTTGGGGCCTTCGAGCACGGCGGCCGGATCGTCACCGCGTTTCCCCTCCGCATAGAGAAACCGGTAGAGCTGGCGCAACGCCGACAAATGTCGCGCCACCGTCGCCGCCTTGAAGCCGCGTTCGGCGAGCGCAGCGAGGTAGCCGTGCAGGTCTTCGGTGGTGGCCTTGCCGAGGCCGACGCCGGCCGCCTTGAGATGAGCGGCGAGATCGGCGAGGTCGCGGTCATAGGCTTCGAGTGTGTTTTTGCCCGCGCCGCGCTCGGCGGCGAGCATGTCGAGGAACAGCGCGACCAGCCTGTCGCCCTGCGCTGCATTGCCATGGGATGGCCGGCGGCCCATGGGCGGCTCCTCAGCGCTGCTGCTTGAGGAATTTGTCGGAGGGCACGGTGACGATGATCTCGCGCGGCTTGTAGGAGACGAAATTGGCGAGCGCGAACACCACCCCGTAGGCGAGCCCGCCAATGACGCCGACAACGACCAGAAATCTGAA
>DATJYA010000299.1:0-25362 GCA_035499835.1 Pseudolabrys sp. | reverse complement strand
GTCTGGTTGACCTTGTTCTCCAGCATCCAGTCGCGGGTGAAGCGGCCGGCCTGGATGTCGTCGAGCACCTTCCTCATCTCCGCCTTGACCGCCGGCGTGATCACGCGCGGGCCGGAAACGTATTCGCCGTATTCGGCGGTGTTCGACACCGAGTAGTTCATGTTGGCGATGCCGCCCTCGTAGATGAGGTCGACGATCAGCTTCACCTCGTGCACGCATTCGAAATAGGCCATCTCCGGCGCGTAGCCGGCCTCGACCAGCGTTTCGTAGCCGGCCTTCATCAGTTCGACGAGGCCGCCGCAAAGCACGGTCTGCTCGCCGAACAGATCCGTCTCGCATTCTTCCTTGAACGTGGTCTCGATGATGCCGGCGCGGCCGCCGCCGATCGCCGAGGCATAGGAGAGCCCGAGATCGTGGGCATTGCCGGAGGCATCCTGGTGGATGGCGACCAGGCACGGCACGCCGGCGCCGCGCTGATATTCCGAGCGCACGGTGTGGCCGGGGCCCTTGGGCGCGACCATGAGCACGTCGATGCCCTTGCCCGGCTCGATCAGGTTGAAATGCACGTTGAGGCCGTGCGCGAACATGATTGCGGCACCGTCCTTGATGTTCTTGGCGATGTGGTCGCGCCAGATGTCGCCCTGCAGTTCGTCGGGCGTGAGCATCATCATGACGTCGGCCCATTTGGCGGCTTCGGCGACTTCCATGACCTTGAATTTCTCGGCTTCCGCCTTCTTCACGCCTCCGCTCGTCTTGCGCAGCGCCACCACGACCTCCTTCACCCCGGAGTCGCGCAGGTTGAGCGCATGGGCGTGGCCCTGGCTGCCATAGCCGATGACGGCGACCTTCTTGCCCTTGATCAGGTTGAGGTCGGCGTCGCGATCGTAATAAACACGCATGATGATCCTCTACTGCCCCTTTAAGTGTCGGCCCTGCTTCTAGGACGCCGAGATTGAGCCGACAAGGCCCGGCGCGCTCATTCACTCGCCGATGATCGGAATGATGGTGGCGACCAGCAGCAGCCCCATGACGACATTGAAAATGCGCGCATGCATGGGGTCGCGCAGGAATCGCCGCAAGGCGACGCCGAAGCCCGCCCAGGTCGCCGTCGACAACACCGTGCTCAGCGTGAACACGGCGAGCGCGATGAGGAAGTCCTGCCGCGCATGGTCGGGCCGCATACAGACGGCAACGCCCGAGAGCGCGGCGACCACCGCCTTCGGATTGACCCACTGGAAGGCCGCCGCCTGCAGGAACGTCATCGGCTTGCCCAGCATGCTCGTCGTGCCGCCGTCGGCGGCCGGCCGCGCGCTCGCCACCTTCCAGGCGAGCCACAGCATGTAGGCAGCGCCCGCGATCTTGAGCGCGAGCTGCAACGCCGGCATGGCGGCAAAGACCAGGCCGAGCCCGCCGGCGAACACCGCGAGCAGCACGATAAAGCCGATATCGACGCCGAGCAGATGCGGGATCGTGCGCGCGAAACCGAAATTCACGCCGGACGCCGTGAGCAGGATGTTGTTGGGCCCCGGCGTGAACGCCATGACGAAGGCGAACACGGTGAGCGCGACAAAGACGTCGAACTGCATGACCTGGCGCCGGCTACATCCCTTCCGGCCCGCGCGCGATGGCCGCGATGCCGGTGCGCGCCACCTCGACCAGGCCGAGCGGCAGCATCAAGGCGATGAACTGCTCGACCTTGTCGCTCTTGCCGGTAATCTCGAAGATGAAGCTTTCGGTGGTGGCATCGATCACCCGCGCGCGGAAGGCATCGGCCAGGCGCAGCGCCTCGACGCGATGATCGCCCTTGCCCTGCACCTTGACCATGGCGAGCTCGCGCTCGATCGAATTGCCGGCAAGCGTCATGTCGACGACGCGGTGCACCGGTACCAGGCGGTCGAGCTGGTTCTTGATCTGCTCGATCACCATCGGCGTGCCGGTGGTGACCACCGTGATCAGAGACAGGTGCTTGGCGTGCTCGGTCTCCGACACCGTGAGCGATTCAATATTGTAGCCGCGGCCGGAGAACAGGCCGATGACGCGGGCGAGCACGCCCGGCTCGTTGTCGACCAGCACCGACAGCGTGTGCGATTCCTGTTTCTGCGCCTTGGGCGCGGCCGGATAGTGGGACGTCGTCGGTGCGTTCATGACATTCATCCTTAGTGCCGGAGTATTGCGAAGGCCCAATCGCGGCCCTGCCCGCGCGCGAGCGCCAGATCGATCCACAGCATGGCATGCGCTTCGAGCAGGCGCGCGTTGCGCAAAGGCCCCGCGTCGATCGTCTCGAATCCGAGCTCGCCGACAAGGTCGATTACCTTCGGCTTGTTGGCGGCATCATCGCCAGCGACGAACATCACCGGCTTGCCCCCCTTGAACGAAGTGTTGGCCATGTTGCCAAAGCCGGTGGTGTTGAGCGTCTTGAACACGGAAGCGCCGGCCGCCCAGCGCTGCACTTTTTCGCCAGCCGAGATGCTGTGACCGATCTCGAGGCTGATGCCGTCCGGCCCCCGCGCTAAGGGATTGGTCGTATCGAGGATGATCTTGCCTTTGATATTGCCGAGCGAGCGGATCGCGGCTTCCGTCGCCGGCCAAGGCGTCGACAGCACGATGAAGTCCGCGACGGCCACCGCTTCGGCGGGGCTTACCGCGCGCGCCTTGGCGCCGATCTTGGCGACGAGCGCCTGCGCCTTTTCCGCCTTGGGATCGCGCACGCCAAAGAAAATCTCGTGGCCGGCCTTCTGCGCCCAGGCTGTCCCCAGCGCGCCGCCGACATTGCCGGCGCCGATGATGGCGAGTTTCATGATTCGCTCCAAAGGCGAGGCTTGCTCTCTTCCCCTCTCCCCTTGAGGGAGAGGGTGCCCTCGCGGAGGCGAAGCCGAGCGAGGGCGGGAGAGGCGTCAGCAGCAAACGACTGACTCCTACCCCTCTCCCGGCTCGCGCTCGCTATCGCTCCGCGCTCGCCACCCTCTCCCTCAAGGGGAGAGGGGAAGCATGCCCGGCGCGATGCTGCATTCAACAATATTGTCACACCATCACCTTGCCTTCCTCGGTGATCGCCTCGTCCAGCGTTTCCGCCGCGTCGCCGAGGATCATTTCGTTGTGCGCGCGGCCCGACGGAATCATCGGGAAGCAGTTTTCCTTAGGATCGACCACGCAATCGAACAGCACCGGCCGGTCGACGTCGATCATCTCGCGGATGGCATGGTCGAGGTCGCCCGGCTTCTCGCAGCGGATGCCGTGGGCGTGCATGGCCTCCGCCAGCTTGACGAAATCCGGCAGCGCCTCCGAATAGCTTTCCGAATAGCGCCCGCCGTGCAGCAACTCCTGCCACTGCCGCACCATGCCCATGTATTTGTTGTTGAGGATGAAGATCTTGATCGGCAGCCGGTACTGCACCGCCGTCGACAGTTCCTGCATCGTCATCTGCACCGACGCCTCGCCGGCGATGTCGATGACCAGCGATTTGGGATGCGCAAGCTGCACGCCGACGGAGGCCGGCAGGCCGTAACCCATGGTGCCGAGGCCGCCGGAGGTCATCCAGCGGTTCGGCTCCTGGAAGCCGTAGAACTGCGCCGCCCACATCTGGTGCTGACCGACCTCGGTGGTGATGTAGGTGTCCTTGTCCTTGGTCAGCTCGTAGAGCCGCTGGATGGCGTATTGCGGCTTGATCACCTCGTTGGACGCCCGGTAGGCGAGCGACTTGCGCGCGCGCCACTTGTCGATCTGCTTCCACCAGTCGCCGAGCGCCTTCTTGCTCACGTGCTTTGCTTCGCTGCGCCACAGCCGTACCATGTCTTCAAGCACGTGTGCGCAGTCGCCGATGATCGGGATGTCGACGTGGATGTTCTTGTTGATCGAGGACGGATCGATATCGACGTGAATTTTCTTCGAGCCCGGCGAGAAGGCATCGACCCGGCCGGTGATGCGGTCGTCGAAACGGGCGCCGATACAGACCATGACGTCACAGTCGTGCATCGCCATGTTGGCTTCGAGCGTGCCGTGCATGCCGAGCATGCCGATCCATTGCGGATCGGCGGCGGGAAAGGCGCCCAGCCCCATCAGCGTCGAGGTGATGGGGAAGCCGGTGAGCCTGACCAGCTCGCGCAGCAGGTCGCTCGCATGCTTGCCGGAATTGACGACGCCGCCGCCGGTGTAGAACAGCGGCCGTTTGGCGTGTGCCATCAATTCGATCGCGGCCTTGATCTTGTCGAGGTCGCCCTTCACCTTCGGCTTGTAGCCGGTGTGCGCGAAACTCTTCGGCTTCTCATACATGCCTCTGGCGAACTGGATGTCCTTGGGGATGTCGACGACCACGGGGCCGGGCCTGCCGCTGGCGGCGATATGGAAGGCCTCGTGCAGCACGCGCGGCAGGTCCTCGATGCGCTTCACCAGGTAATTGTACTTGGTGCAGGGCCGGGTGATGCCGACGGTGTCGCATTCCTGGAAGGCGTCGTTACCGATGAGATGCGTCGGCACCTGGCCGGTGATGCAGACGATCGGAATCGAATCCATCAGCGCATCGGTCAAACCCGTCACCGCGTTGGTGGCGCCGGGGCCGGAGGTGACCAGCACGCAGCCGACCTTGCCGGTCGAGCGCGCATAGCCTTCGGCGGCGTGCACTGCGCCCTGCTCGTGGCGCACCAGGATGTGGCGCACCTTGTCCTGCCCGAAAATGGCGTCGTAGATCGGCAGCACTGCGCCGCCCGGATAGCCGAACAGATGCTTCACGCCCTGGTCGGCGAGAGCCCGTATCACCATTTCGGCGCCGCTCATTTCCTCAGACATCGTCGTCATCCTTGCCTGTGTCCAACTGCTGATCGCGCAATAAAAAAGGCCCGCGAGGGGCCATGTCCGGACGCTTCCTTGGCGAGCCCATTCAGGGCCTCATGGGATGCGTCCAGACCTTTACTACGAGAGTAATAATATTGCGCGACATTGCGTCCATCCGAACTTTCGTTGCGCGCCATATAGGGGCCACGGGGCGCACAGTCAAGCGCATTTACGCACGCTTTCGGCCACTACGGAAGTGGAAACCGAGGGCCGCCGTTCAATAGCCGGCGCAAACCCAATTGGTGTCGTGCAATCCAAGCGCACGCGCCGCGCCGGCCGACAGGTCGAACTCGACGCCTAAAGCATGCGCCTGGCCAAAGGGGCCGCGGTCGTTGATGCGGACGGTGACGCTGCGGCCGTTGCCCGGGTTGGTCACCTGCACGCGCGTGCCGAAGGGCAGCGAGCGATGCGCCGCTGTCAGCGCATGCGGATTGAACCGTTCTCCACTCGCGGTTTTCTGGCCGCCGCCGTAATTGCTGACCGCGACTTCCCGCATCCCTCCGCACTGCCCGGTGGGGCGAACGTGTTGAAAGAACCAGCCGAATCCGGCGGCATCGGCGGCGGCCGGCAGGCTCGACAGCAATACGATGCAGGCAAAAATTTTCCCGACACGACGCAAACCGCGACCGCGTGCGCAAGCGCTCTCACCCAAATGGAACCCCATTAAAACTGCTTGAATTCCCTGTCCCGCGGGAAAGCTGATTGCCCAAATGAGGCATGAATTTGTCGCCGCGCCGCGGCCCGGGCGCCGGGCTAGGCCTTGCAAAGCGATGCTTCGAGCGTCTCCAGGGCGGAATCCGCGCTCATCCAGGGCCAATCCTTCATCTGGTTGCGGAACCAGGTGAGCTGGCGCTTGGCGTAGCGCCGGGTGTCCATGAGCGTGCCCGCCACCGCTTCCTCCATCGTGATCGCGCCCGTGAGATAGCGGATCAGCCACGGCACGCCGTGCGCCTTCATCGCCGGCAGCGCCGGATCGAGCTTGCGCGCGGCGAGCCGTTCCACCTCCTCCAGCCCGCCGGATTGCAGCATGGCGCCGAGGCGCATCGCGATACGCGACACCAGCTCCTTGCGCTCGATGATGAGAAAAACCTTCGTCGCCTTGCGCGCATCAATCAGCGGCGGCAGGCCCTCCTTGTGCCAGTCGGTCAGCGAGCGCCCGGTCGCCTCGATCACTTCAAGGGCGCGCGAGATGCGCGAGCGGTCGTTCGGCATCAGGCGGTAAGCCGTTGCCGGATCGCGCTGCAGCAGTTCGGCATAGAGGGGCGCCGCGCCTTCGTCTTGCATGCGGCCGCGGACGTGGGCGCGGATGCCGGTCGGAATCGGCGGCACCGCCGCGAGGCCGCCGGTCAGCGCCTTGAAATAGAGCCCGGTGCCGCCGACCAGGATCGGCACCCGCCCCTGCGCCTTCAATTCGTCGAGCACGACGCCGACGTCGCGCAGCCAGTGCCCGGTCGAATAATTCACCGCCGCATCGACGTGACCATAGAGCCGGTGCGGCACGCGTGCCTCCTCCGCAGACGAGGGCCGCGCCGTGATGATGCGCAGATCGCGATAGACCTGCATAGAGTCGGCATTGACGATCGTGCCGCCGATCCTTTCGGCCAACGCCAGCGCCAGCGCCGACTTGCCGCTCGCGGTCGGGCCTGCAATAAGCACCGCTTCGTTGGCCTTGCTGTCCGCATGACTCATGTCGCAACCCTGATCGCGCCGGCGCCTGTGCTCGACGATACGGCACTGGCCCGCGCGCGCGCGGCGCTGGCCAACGCCGGCGAACCGGTGTGGCTCGCCACGTCGATCGCCGCCGATATTCCCTTTAGCGCGGAAGCCGGCGCCGACCAAAGCGCCAATGTCTTGCGTAATGCGTCCGATCGCCTGCGCGCCCTGCTCGGCGGCACGATCGATGTCGTGGTGCAGCCCTCGGCGTGCCGGCGCAAGAAGCTTTTTCTTGCCGACATGGATTCCACCATGATCCAGCAGGAATGCATCGACGAGCTCGCCGACTATGCCGGCCTGAAAGCGCATGTCGCCGCCATCACCGAGCGCGCCATGCGCGGCGAAATCGCCTTCGAGCCGGCCTTGCGCGAGCGGGTGGCCCTGCTCGAAGGCCTGTCCGTTTCGGTAATCGAGGAAGTCCTGCGCGAACGCATCAGGCTGACGTCCGGCGCGCGCACGCTGGTTGCCACCATGCGCGCCCACGGCGCCCGCACCTGCCTGGTGTCCGGCGGCTTCACCTTGTTCACCGACCGCATCGCGGCGATGATCGGCTTCGATGAAACGCGCGCCAATCGGCTCACCATCGTCGACGGCCACAAGCTCGCCGGCACGGTCGCCGAGCCGATCTTCGGCCGCGACGGCAAGCGCGCGGCGCTCGTCGAGTTGCGCCAGGAGTTGGGTCTCGGCAAGCCAGAGACGATGGCGATCGGCGACGGCGCCAACGACATGGACATGATCGCGGAAGCCGGGCTTGGCGTCGCCTTCCACGCCAAGCCGAGGGTTGCGGCCGCCGCTCCCGCGCGCATAGACTACGCCGATCTGACCGCCCTGCTTTATGTGCAGGGCTACCGGCGCGAGGAGTTTGTGGAAGGCTAAAGCCGTCATGGCCGGGCTTGTCCCGGCCATCCACGTCTTGACGTCCTGCGAAAAGGAAGACGTGGATGCCCGGCATAACGCCGGGCATGACGCCGATATTTTGACGCGGCACTACTACTGCAGGCTCAACGCGACGAAGTTGGGGTCGCCGTCGGCGGTGACCACGAGCAGCACCACCGCCTTCTTGCCGTCCTTCTTCAGCTGGTCGAGCCGCTGCTGCAGTTCGGCCGCCGTCGTCACCGGCTGCTGCTGCACCTCGGCGATCACCATCCCCGGCGCCAGATGCTTGTCGGCGGCGGGCGAGTTCGGATCGACCGCGGTGATCAGCACGCCGTTCACCTTGTCCTTGATCTTGTGTTTCTTGCGCAGATCGTCGGTGAGATTGGCGAGATCGAGGCCGAGCGCCTTCTTCACCACCGACTTCTCGGCCGGCCCCGAATCCTTTTTCGGCGTCAGCGCCGCCTGCTGGTCGGTATCCGCCAGGCGGCCGAGCTTGACCGTCTTGGTCTCTTCCTTGCCCTTGCGGATGACGACCACCTCGACATCCTTGCCGACCGGCGTGCCGGCGACGATGCGCGGCAGATCGCGCATCTCCTTCACGTCCTTGCCGTCGAACCTGATCACCACGTCGCCGGGTTCGAGTCCGCCGGGCTTGGCCGGCCCCTTGTCGTCGACGCCGGCGATCAGTGCGCCGTGCGGCGGCGAAATGCTCAAGGATTCGGCGATCTCGTCGCTGACCTGCTGAATGCGCACGCCGAGCCAGCCGCGCTGCACCTCGCCGGTCGCACGCAACTGGTCGATGACCGGAATGACGGTCTTCGACGGGATCGCGAAGCCGATGCCGATCGAACCGCCGGTCGGCGAGATGATCGCGGTGTTGACGCCGACGACTTCGCCGTCGAGGTTGAACAGCGGGCCGCCGGAATTGCCGCGATTGATGGCCGCGTCGGTCTGGATGTAGTTGTCGTACGGTCCCGACTGGATATCGCGGTTGCGCGCCGAGACGATGCCGGCGGTCACGGTGCCGCCGAGGCTGAACGGGTTGCCGATGGCGATCACCCATTCGCCCAGCCGCAACTTGTCGCTGTCGCCGAATTTCACCGCCTTGATCGGGTGCGGCGGGGCAAAGCGCAAGAGCGCCAGATCAGTCTTCTGATCCTTGCCGACCACTTGCGCCTTCACCGTCGTGCCGTCGTTGAGAATGACGTCGACTTCGTCGGCGTCGGCGATGACATGATTGTTGGTGACCACAAGGCCCGACGCATCGATGATGAAGCCCGAACCGAGCGAGTTGACGCGGTGCGGATGCGGGGTGTCGCCGCCGCCCTGGCCACGCCGGTTCTTGAAGAACTCCTCAAAGAACTCCTCGAAGGGCGAGCCCGGCGGTAGTTGCGGCATCTGGCCGCTGCTCATGTCCACGGTCTGCTTGGTGGAGATATTGACGACGGCGTCGATGACCTGCTCGGCCGCGTCGGCGATGCCGTCCGGCCCACGCGCCGCGGCAGGCTGCGTCAACAGCGGCCAAGCAATTGCCGCGGCGGCGAAAATCGCCAGGCCCGCGCGGCCGTAATGTGTCAAACGGCTGGGATTGGCGCCCATAGGCATCGATTCTCCTGGAAGGGGTTTGATTCGACACTGCCCCTGTCCCGGCGGGGATTCAAGGGCACCTGCCTGCAACACAATGACCCAATTCTGGCGCAAATAGGTTCGATTTAGCCGCGCACAAGCCAGACCAGAATAAGTCCGAAAAGAGCCGACCCGAGGCCGATCAGGCGCAGGGTTATCTCCGGCGTGGCCATGACGGCGGCCATCGACCGCTTGGCCGGGCCCGGGAAGGCGGCAAACACCAGGCCCTCGATCACGAACACCAGCCCGACCGCGGCGAAAAAATCGATCATCCGGGGCGGATGGATCAGCGCGCCGACGTGGCCGAGCCGGTCGGTGCGGCCGGTGAGGTCGAGGCGCTGGGCGCGCCCGCCGCGGCCGGCGCCGGCTGGTCAGGGCCCGCCGGCGGCAACTTCCCCAATGGATTGTTGAAGTAGCGGAAGAAGTTGCTGTCGGGCTTGAGCAGCAGGCGGGTGTCGCCTGCCTTCAGCCCCGCTTCATAGGCCTGCATCGAGCGATAGAAGGCGAAGAAGTCGGGGTCCTTGTTGAAGGCCTCGGCGAAAATCTGGTTGCGCGTGGCGTCGCCCTCGCCGCGTAGCTGTTCCGATTTGGCGGTCGCCTCGGCAACCAGCACCGTCACCTCGCGGTCGGCGCGGGAGCGGATTTCCTGCGCCTGCTGCTGACCCTGGGCGCGGTACTCGGCCGCCTCGCGCTGGCGCGCGGTCTGCATGCGCTGGTAGACCGCCTGGCTGTTCTGCTCCGGCAGGTCGGCGCGGCGAATGCGCGCGTCGACGACCTCGATGCCGTAACCCGCCGCCTCGCGGTTGATCAGGTCACGGATGCGCGCCATCAGGTCGGCGCGCTGGTCGCGCACCACCTCGATGAAGGTCGCTTCGCCGAGCACGCGGCGCAGCGCCGAATTGAGCAGGATGGCGAGTTGGCTGTCGGCCGCGGTCTTGGACCCCAGCGTCTGGAAGAAGCGCAAGGGGTCCTGGATGCGGTAGCGGGCGAATGCGTCGACCACCAGCCGCTTCTGATCCGAGGCGATCACTTCCTGCGACGGCGCTTCGAGGTCGAGAATGCGCTTGTCGATCGGAATGACGCTGTCGATGAACGGGACCTTGACGTTGAGGCCCGGCTCGTTGACGACGCGCACCACCTGACCGAGCCGCACCACCAGAGCCTGCTGCGTCTGGTACACGGTGAACAGCGAACTGTAGACGATGATCAGCGCGGCGAACGCCAGAACTAGGATCACACCGCCGATGACATTGAGTCTCATCGCTGGCCTCCCGACGGGGCGGACGGCGACTGCGCATGCGGCTGCCGCGTCAGCTCGTTGAGCGGCAGATAGGGCACAACGCCGGTGCCGTCCTTGGAGTCGACGATGATCTTGTCGGTGCCGCCGAGCACGCGCTCCATGGTTTCCAGATACATGCGCTCGCGCGTCACGTCCGGGGCCTTCTTGTACTGCTCATAGATCTGCGTGAAGCGCGAGGTCTGGCCCTTGGCTTCGGCGACCGTCTGCTGGCGATAGGCTTCGGCGGCCTGCGTGATCTGCGCCACCTTGCCGCGCGCCTCAGGCACGACGCGGTTGGCATAGGTCTGCGCCTCGTTGACCGCGCGGTCCTGGTCGATGCGCGCGGCCTGCACGTCGCGGAACGCGTCGATCACCTGCTGCGGCGGGTCGACTTTCTGCAATTGTACCTGCTGGATCATGATGCCGGCGCTGTAATGATCGAGCGTCTTCTGCATCAGGTCCTGCACCGCGGTCTCGATGGTCTGCCGCGCGCCGGTCAGGATCGGCTGGATTTCCGAACGGCCGATGACCTCGCGCATGGCGCTTTCGGCCACCGCCTTCACCGTGCCTTCGGGATTCTGGATGTTGAACAAATACTGGCCGACGCCGGTCGGCTTGACCTTCCACAGCACCGAGAAATCGACATCGACGATGTTCTCGTCGCCGGTGAGCATCAGGCTCTCCTCCGGCACGTCGCGGGTCGTGGAGCGGCCGCTGATGTCGCTGATGGTGCGCATGCCGATGTCGATCTTGTTGACGCGCAGCGCCTTCGGCGTGAGCACGGTCTCAATCGGATATGGCAGATGATAGTTCAGGCCCGGCTGCACCTCGCGCACGTCTTTGCCGAAGCGCAGAACGACGCCGAGCTCATCCGGCTCGACGCGGAAGAATCCGGAAAAGCCCCACAGCGCGACGGCGGCGATCGCCAGCAGCGCGAAGCCTTTGCCGCCGAGGCTGCCGCCCGGCAGGACCCGACGCAATTTGTCCTGGCCGCGGCGGAGGATTTCCTCCAGATCCGGCGGCGTCGGACCCGAGGATTGCGGTCCGGAGCCCCAGGGCCCCTTGCCCCCGCCGCCCCAGGGGCCGCCGCCCCCGCCGCCCTGATTGGTCCATGGCATTGAATCGTTCTCCCGGCGCCGTCTCCGGCTGGCCTTTGTTGGCTGGGTTATAGGGGACGGCAGCCGCCGTTACAACGCGCAGGCCCGGCGCCGTCCATCCTTAGGAAACAGAGGTTTACGGCAATTTAGCGCCGGACATAGGTGACCATTGCAAAGGCGACGTCGTCGCCGGGGGCGGCGGCGCGGGCCTCGCGCTTTACTTCGCGCCATTGCTCGGGATCGATCGGTGGAAAAAAGGCATCGCCCTGCGGGCTCGCGTGGACATGCGTAATCTCCAGCCGGTCGGCTTGAGGCATCGCCGCAGCGAAAATGGCACCGCCGCCGATCACCATAATTTCATCGCTGCCGCGCCGCTCCGCGTCCTTGCGCGCGTAGGCAAGCGCCGCGTCGAAACTGGTGGCGATCACGCCGCCGGGGACCGGCAGGCTCAGATCTCGCGAGATGACGATATTGGTGCGGCGGTCGAGCGGCTTGCCGATCGACTCGAAGGTCTTGCGTCCCATGATCACCGGCTTGCCGAGGGTGAGCGCGCGGAAATGGCGCAGGTCGGAGTGCAGATGCCAGGGCAGCTTGCCGTTGTTGCCGATGACATTGTTGTCGCCGATGGCGGCGACGATGACGATCTTCATGGCCGGGCTCCGCCGGCAAAGCCGTGCAGCGCCTTGCCGCTCAGGCGGCAGATGCGCCAGTCGCTCCTGACCTCGGCGCCGAGCGAGCGGTAGAAGGCGAGCGCGGGCGCGTTCCAGTCGAGCACCGCCCATTCAAGCAGCGTAAAGTCTTGCGCGATGCAGCGCGCGGCAAGGCGTGCAATCAGCGCCCGGCCTATGCCCCGCTTGCGGAATTTCGGCCGCACGAAAAGGTCTTCGAGATAGATCCCATGCCGGCCGCGAAACGACGAGAAATTGAGAAACCAGATGCTAAACCCGGCCGGCTCCCCGCTCCATTCCGCGATGTCGCAAAAGACCCGCGGCTCGCGCGCAAACAGCGCGGCGGCGACCGCCGCTTCGGTCGCATCGACCTCGGCCGACAGTTTCTCGTACGCGGCAAGCTCGCACACCAGCGAGAAGATCAGCGCGCTGTCCGTTGGCTCGGCCTTCCGGATGAGAAGGCTCACACCGCCACCTCGGCCTTGATGTGCGGATGCGGCTCGTAACCCTCGACGGTGAAATCCTCATAGCGGAAGGCGAAGATGTCCTTCACCGCCGGATTAAGACGCATCGCCGGCAGCGCCTTCGGCGCCCGCGACAACTGCAGCCGCGCCTGCTCGAGGTGATTGAAATAGAGATGGGCATCGCCGAAAGTGTGGATGAACTCGCCGGGCCTGTAGCCGGTCACCTGCGCTACCATCATCGTCAGCAGCGCGTAGGAGGCGATGTTGAACGGCACGCCGAGGAAGACATCGGCCGAGCGTTGGTACATCTGGCACGAGAGCTTTCCGTTCGCGACGTAGAACTGGAACAGCAAATGGCACGGCGGCAGCGCCATCTTGTCGACGTCGGCGGGATTCCAGGCGGTGACGATGAGCCGCCGCGAATCGGGGTTGCGCTTGATCATCGCAATCACGTTGGCGATCTGGTCGATGGTCTGGCCGTCCTGCGCCGGCCAGGAGCGCCACTGCCGGCCATAGACCGGCCCGAGCTCGCCGCGCTCGTCGGCCCATTCGTCCCAGATGTGCACGCCGTGGTCGTTCAGATATTTGACGTTGGTGTCGCCGGCGAGGAACCAGAGCAGCTCGTAGACGATGGATTTCAGGTGCAGCTTTTTGGTGGTGAGCAGCGGGAAGCCCTCGTCGAGCGCAAAGCGCATCTGATGGCCGAACACCGACAGCGTGCCGGTGCCGGTGCGGTCGCGCTTTTCCGCGCCGTGGTGGAGGATCAATTCCATTAGGTCGAGGTATTGGCGCATCGGCCCCTCGGGTTCCTTCTGAGTCGGGGCAAAGATGGGGAAGATTACCACCTGCGGCAACAGCCTGCCCGCCGCTTATCAACGGCCTCTTTTGGCGGGCTGCGGACCGGCCCAGCCGTCCGGATTTCCGGCAAGGGCGCATGAAATTCGGTCCCGCCGGCTTAGACAGGATGGGCCGGCCGCTGCTATGGTTGAGCAGGCCCTTTTCACATTGCGAAGGCAGACACCGATGCTCCGATTCCTGTTTGCACTCCAGTTCGTGCTCATGCTTATCGTCGCCGCGCCGCACGCCATGGCGCAAAATCCCGCCGACGGCGACCAGCCCGGCTATGTCCCCAACGAGGAAGAGGAGCAGCTCGATCCGAAATGGGAAAAAACGGTGGTGTTCTATCGCACCACCGAGGCGCCCGGCACGATCATCATCAACACCAATGAACGCTTCCTCTACGTCGTCACCGGCGGCGGGCGCGCGCTGCGCTACGGCATCGGCGTCGGCCGCGACGGCTTCCAGTGGCAGGGCCTGCTGAAGATCACCAACAAGAAGGAATGGCCGGACTGGACGCCGCCGCCGGAAATGATCCAGCGCCAGCCCTACCTGCCGCGCTTCATGGCCGGCGGTCCCGGCAACCCGCTGGGCGCGCGCGCGCTCTATTTGGGTAACACCGTCTATCGCATCCACGGCACCAATATGCCGCAGACCATCGGCACGGCGGTCTCGTCCGGGTGCTTCCGCCTGACCAATCCGGACGTGACGGATCTTTACGACCGCATTCCGGTCGGCACCAAGGTGGTCGTGCAACAACAGCCCAACATCTGATCGGGTTCCGGGGGGACGCATTTGGCCAAGTTTCTGGGGTGGAATTTCCGTACCGGCCTGCTGATCGGCTGCGCCATTGCGGTCGTAGTCGCCGCGCTCGCGATTGCCTATGAGCGCTATGACACCAAGACCCTGAAGCGCACGGTACGCCGCGACGCCGTCTATTGCGGCGTCAATACCGGGTTGCCCGGCTTCTCGGCGCAGGACGACAAGGGTCAGTGGTCCGGCTTCGACGTCGATTTCTGCCGCGGCATCGCCGCGGCGATCTTCGACGACCCGAAGAAGGTCAATTTCGTCCCGCTCGACGCCAAGGAGCGATTCCAGGAGCTCGCCGACCGCAAGGTCGACGTGCTGGCGCGCAACTCGACCTGGACCATGTCGCGCGAGACGCAATACGCCCTGCATTTCGCCGGCGTGTCCTATTATGACGGCCAGGGCTTCATGGTGCCGCGCGCGCGCAACAAAACCTCGGCGCTCGAGCTCGACGGCTCGACGGTGTGCGTGCAGAGCCAGACCACCACGGTGGTCAACCTCCCCGACTTCTTCCACTCCAACAACATGAAATACGAGGAGAAGCGCTTCCGCACCGTCGACGAGGTGGTCAACGCCTATGTGGCCGGACAGTGCGACACGCTGACCTCCGATGTCTCCCAGCTCTACGCGCTGCGCCTGAAGCTGCCCAAGCCCGCCGACAACGTTATCCTGCCGGACGTGATTTCCAAGGAGCCGCTGGGGCCGGTGGTGCGGCAGAAGGACGACCAATGGCTGCTGATTGTGAAGTGGACGCTGTTTGCCATGATCAATGCCGAGGAACTCGGCGTCACTTCCAAGAACATCGATGAGGCCCTGAAATCCAAAAAGCCGGAAGTGATGCGCCTGGTCGGCAATGACGGCGATTACGGCGCCGACATCGACATGCCCAAGGACTGGGCGGTGCGTATCATCCGCCGCGTCGGCAATTACGGCGAGGTCTACGAGCGCAATGTCGGCAACGGCTCGAAGCTCGGCATCCCGCGCGGGCTGAATGCGCTGTGGACGCAGGGCGGCATCCTTTACGCCCCACCCATCCGCTAGGCGAACATGACTCCGTTTGAGCCCGACGGAGTGTATGCCGGAATCCCCTATCGGGTGTTGCCGGACAATTCGATCGAAGCCATGTTGCCGGGCGGGCTCGTCAAATTCAAAGACATGCGCCATCTGCTGGCATCGGCAGGAGACGGCCGCGCCAATGTCGATGCGGGGCGCCCGGCGCCGTCGAACGACCTGCTGCCGGGCACAGGCGAGGCGCCGGTGCCGCTGCCGGTGCAGCCGCCCGACTATTACTCCGTCCTGCTGGAGACGATAAACCGCACCAAACAGAATTCGGCGCAATTGCGGGCGCTGGTCTACGAGCGCGCGCGTTTCAACCTGAAGCGCGACATTCTTTTTGGCCATTCCACGCTCGGCCTTGCCGATCTTGTCGAGAAGGTGAACGAATTCGAGATGGCGGTCGCGCGCATCGAGGCCAACGCCGTCGACGAGCCACCCGCTCCCGTTTACCGCCAACGGCTGGAGTCGGCCGGCGTCAGCGCCGAAGATTCATCGAGCAAGGTGGTGCAGATCCTGCCGCCGCGGCCGCTGGCGTCGCTGTACGCCGGTTTGGCCTCGCTCCAGGCGCTGGAGACCTTCTGGCGCGAACGGCGGCCGAAGGACGTCTGGCCGTACCACATCGAGCCCAATCAGGTTATTCGTTTCACGCTCGCCGCCGTGATCGCGATCGGAATCGTGGCTGCCGCGGCGGCCCTGTGGCATTTCAGGACCTCAGGCCCGCTCGAGGCGGCGAACAAACCGCCGCAGGTCAGCGATAGCGCCACCAAGCGCGCGCCGAGCGAGGAAAAACCCGTCGCGGCGGACGTGACGCCGCCGGCGCCGCCGTTTCCATTGCCGACATCCTTCGGCATCTACCTGCTCAGCGGCGACAAGCTCGTCGAATTGCAGCCGCTGCCGACCAACGTCCCCGACCGGCGCGTCGCGGTCTCGGCGCCCATCAACAAACCGAGCACGACCGTCATTGCAGACGACAAGCCCGCATTCATCCTGTTCCGGCGCGATCTCCAGAACAACGCGCCGCAGACGGTTTCGCTGCGGGTCATCGCGCGCGTTACCCGGGCGACGAAAATCGTCAATCGCAAGGCGACCAGCGTGAACGTCGAGGGATCCTGGCGGATACGGAATATTTCCCACGTCCTCAAGGTATCGCCCGTGCCGGGACAGCGCGAAATGGTCATGGCCCGCGTCGAGGACGAATCGCTCCCCGCCGGCCGCTACGCCCTCGTCCTCAATCAGACCGGATACGACTTCACGGTCGACGGCCCGACAAAATCGCGTGACTTCTGTCTCGAGGAATTCGAAGCCGCCAGTGGTTCGATGCTCAACGAATGCCGCGATCCGTAGGCGCCGGGCGTTGCAGCGTTGACTGCACGGCGGCGAACACGTTTGCTTGACGAAGCGTCGCCGGCCGCGGACCGGCACTCCGGGGGAACGCCATGACCAATTTTGCCTTCAACGCCGCCCTGCTCGCCCGCGTCCTGCTCACGCTGGTGACGCTCGGCTACGGCTTTGCCACCATTCTCGCCGACTTCAACAAGACGCACGCAACCAATCCGAAATGGACGCCGCATGCACGCTTCCATGTGGTCTGGCAGATCTGCAGCTACAGCGGCTTCGGCCTGCTGGCGCTGGCGTTGCTCTGGGCGCCCGGCCCCTATGCCATGGAGCGGCTCATTCTCGTCGCCATCATGGCGGCCATCGTCTACGCGGCGTTTTTCATCGCCGTCTTCGCCATGCCCATTTATGGCGGCGCCGCTTATGACGAGAACGGCTATCAGCCGTTTGCGGCGCCGGTCCCCATCCTCGCCAAGCGCTGGGACGTCAACATCACCGCCTTCTCGATACAACTGGTGCTGCTCGCGGCGGGTTCACTGGCCATTATCGGCGCGGCATCGGGCTGACGTTTTTTCGCCGGAAGCCCCTGCCTATTCGTCGAGATAATCGTGGACGACGCGGCCGAGCCCGAGCGTGAGGTCGGCGAGTATGTGGCTCGCCGAAACAATCTCCAGCACCGGCAGTTCGGCGACCGGCGCCAGCGCATGCGGGTGCAGGTCGAGCGCCGCCGGACCGCTCCAAGCGCCTTTGAGCTTCACGTCGAGCAGTTCGTACTGCACCAACTCGCAGATACGGGGCGTGCCGTCGACATGCGGGATGATCTTCAGCAGGAAATTGGGCGCCGTGAGCGCCTTGAGCACGGCGGCGCTGTCGGCAGCGGCATGCTTGAAGCCCATCGTCCCGGTGGCGACGCGCACCGGTCCATAGTCGAGGGTACCGACCAGCGTGTCGGTCGCTACCGACAGCGAGGGCTGCGCGTATTTCTTGGGGAACCCCCACAGCTCGCGCCCGCCATAGATGGGCGGGCCGTCGTTGAGATACATGGCATGCGAATAGCCGCCCTTTTCACCGCCGAAGCGCACCGGAATGACCTGGCCGGACTCGGTGTAGTCGCCGAAGCCGGTTGAATCCGGCATGCGAATGAATTCGAACTTGACCAGGGGCTCGTCGATCTCCAGCGGCCCGGGCACGACGGCGCGCAGTTTGTCCGGGTCGGTCCGGTAGGTAATGATGAGAAACTCGCGGTTGACGAACCGGTAGGGGCCCTTCGGGTAGGCCGGGCTGGTCAACGGCATCGAATAGGCCGTATCGCGCACATCGCTGGCTTTCATGGTGCAATCCCTGTTGCGGCAATGATCATCGCGTATCTTTTCAAAGGCCGCCAATGCCAATTTGAGCACGGCGCGAGAAACCCGGCTGCCGACACGCTCACGAACTATTTACGCCTAAATTGCGACAGTGCGAACAAGCTCGAGGCAGCGGCGCGCGCTAGAGCCAGCCGGCAAGACCGATGGCGCCGGCAACAAGAAATATCCACAGCGGATTGACGCGCGTCCAATAGGCGACGGCCGCAGTGACCGCGGTGATCAGCGCGGCAAGGATGCTGTGATCGGCGGCGCGCGCCAGCACGAACGCGCTCGCCGCGATCAGCCCGAGCGACACCGGCACCAGTCCCGCCTGGATGGCGATGCGCCAGGGTGCATCCTTGAAGCGGTCCCAGAATCGGGCGACGATGAACGCCATCGTGCAGGTCGGTCCGCACATGCCGATGGTGGCGACGGCGGCGCCGGCAAGCCCGGCAACGTGATAGCCGATCAGCGCCACCACGATGACGTTCGGGCCCGGGGACACCTGGGCGATGGCGAAACTGTCGGCGAACTGCCGGTCGCTCATCCAGTGCATGACGTCGACGGCGACGCGATGCATTTCCGGTATCGCCGCATTGGCGCCGCCGACGGCAAACAGCGACAGTCCGGCGAAATAGGTGAACAGCGGCAGCAGCGGGCTGTCGTTCATCAGCGTACCATCCACAACCAGGCGAGCCCGATGCTGATCGGCGCCAGCACGGCAAAGACATAGGGCAGCGGCCAGCGCATCAGCGCCACGCCGATGAAGCCCGCGATCGCCACGAACGGCCCGAAATTCCAGCGCTTGCGGAACAGCGGCTCTGCCATCTTCGCCACATTGGCGATGATCAGCCCCGTCGCCGCCGAGGCGATGCCGCCGAGGATGCGGGTGAGTGCGGCGAGGTCGCCGTAACGGGCATATAGCGCCGCAAGAATGGTGACGATGATGAGCGGCGGGCCGAGCAAGCCAACAAGCGCGAGCAGGGCGCCGGCCACGCCGCCGAAACGCGAGCCATAAACCACCGAAAAGTTGACCAAGTTCGGCCCCGGCAAGAACTGCGACAGCGAGAAGGTCTCGTTGAATTCCTCCGCCGTCATCCACTTGCGCTGCTCGACGATCATGCGCCGTGCCCAGGGCAGCGCGCCGCCAAAGCCCGAGATCGACACCAGCACGAAAGCGCGGAATAGCTCCGATAGCGTCGGGCCCGTGCGGGTGGCCGGTGCGGCGGGATCGGCGAGTGGCTGATCGGACATGGGGAGAGAGGACTACATCGGCGCAGCGCCCGCGACCACCCGGGCCAGTGAGGCCGCGCAATGCAAAACCGAATAGCAAGGGGTTTTTCCCCAAACTTCGGCAGCGCTCCAGACCCATGGCCGCCGGCAAATTGGCCAGACAGCTTTATTCCATCGCCGGAAATGCAAATTCGCGTTGACGCGGGCGGTTGCGGCGGCGATCCTCATGGTGCCGGTTAATTTGCATCTTGCGTGCCCGAGATCATGGCGACTAGTAGCGGCCACCGGCTGACGCTCGACAACATTACGCAACGGTTCAACGATTTCGTTGCCGTGCGCGACATCAATCTCGATGTCGCCGGCGGCGAACTGGTGGCGTTGCTCGGGCCCTCCGGCTGCGGCAAATCGACGCTGCTGCGCATCATGTCCGGCTTCATCCGGCAGAGTGAAGGCCGCGTGCTCTTTGACGGCGAACCCGTCGATCATCTGTCGCCGAGCCAGCGCGGCGTTGGCATCGTCTTCCAGAATTACGCACTGTTCCCGCACATGACGGTTGCCGACAACGTCGCTTACGGCTTGCAGGCGCACAAATGGCCGCGCGAGAAGATCGCGCCGCGCGTCGCCGAAATGCTGGCGCTCGTCCATATGAGCGAATTCGCGCAGCGCAAGCCGCGGCAACTGTCCGGCGGCCAGCAGCAGCGCGTCGCGCTCGCGCGCTGTCTCGCTATCGATCCCAAGGTGCTGCTGCTGGACGAGCCGTTCGGCGCGCTCGACAAGAACCTGCGGCTCGACATGCAGATCGAGGTCAAGCGGCTGGTGCGAGACTCCGGGGTAACGACTATCCTGGTCACGCACGATCAGGAGGAAGCGCTGTCGATGGCCGACCGCATTGCGGTGATGTCGCGCGGCGTCATCGAACAGGTGTCGACGCCGACCGAGATCTACGACGCGCCGAAGACCCTATTTGTCAACGAGTTCGTCGGCACCACCAACGTGCTCACCGGCGAGTTCAGAACAAGCGGTGCGGCCGGCCGCGTCATGCTCGCCGGCGGCATCGGCATCGACGTGCCGGCAAAACCCGGCTTCACCAACAGCAGCAAGGTCGCGGTATCGATCCGCCCCGAGCAATTGCGCATCGTGCCATCGGGCGGGCTTGCCGGCAGCGTCAAGGCCGTCATGCCGCTCGGCGCCAACGTCATCTACGAAATCGAACTCAGCGATGGCTTGCTGCTGAAGCTCAGCGAGCCGCGCGAAGGCAACGTCACCATGCGGCAAACCGGCGCAGCCGTGAATGTCGCGCCGGTATCGCCCGAAGCCTGTCACGTCTTTCTCGTTTCGTGATCAACAAAGGAGTTTGAACATGCGCTACAGACTGACCCGACGAACGCTGCTTGGCCGCACGACCGTGCTTGGCGCCAGCCTTGCCATGCCGACGATCCTGCGCGCGCAGTCGAAGACGCTGGTCGCCGCAACCTTCCCCGGCACCTGGAACGAAGCCGACCGCAACATCATCGCGCCCGCTTTCAAGACCGCGACCGGCGCCGCGGTAACGCAATCGATCGTGCTCGGCACCGATCAGGTCGCTCGGCTCACCGCCGCCAAGGGCAACAAGCCGCCTTTCGACGTGGCGTTTTTCGACACGCCGCAAGTACTCGACGCCGCCAAGGAAGGGCTGATCGTCAAATATCCGTCGGCGCAATCGCCGAACTTCAAGGATCTGATCCCGAAATTCCAGGACGAATGGGGCCCCAAGATCACCATGCAGGTGATCGGCATCGGCTACAATCCGAAGAAGATTTCAACGCCGCCGAAAAGCTGGGACGAGTTGTGGGATCCGAAATACAAGGGGCGCGTCGGCCTCACCGCCCTCAACAGTCAGCTCGGCATCGCCTTCCTTGCCGAGCTCAACCGTATCAAGGGCGGCACCGAGGCCAATTTCGACCCGGCGTTCAAGGCGCTGCAATCGCTGCTGCCCAATGTCGGCGCCATCGCCGCCAATCTCGGGGCCTACGCCACCCTGTGGCAGCAGGAGCAGATCGACATCGCCCCCTACAACTTCAACTTCGTGCAGACGCTGAAGGGCAAAGGCGTGCCGGTCGAGCTGTCGATTCCCAATACCGGCGCCGTGGGCTGGGAAACCAGCATGCATCTCGTCGCCAACGCGGCCGAGCCCGAACTGGCGGTCAAATACATCGACCTGCACATCGATCCGGCGATTCAGACGGAGTTGCTCAAGCCTCCCTATGAGGCGATTCCGACCAGCGCCAAAGTCAAGCTGGAAGGCCCCATCACCAAGTCGATCGCGCCCACTGCCGACGCCCTCGCCGAGGTCAAGGGGATCGATTGGGCGCTCCTCAACCCGCAGCGCGGCGCTCTGATCGAGCGCTTTAACCGCGAGATCAAGGTGTAGCTCGGATCACGATGCAATCCGCGTCGCAATTTACTCCGTTCGTTCCCGCGCAAGCGGGAACCCGGTTCTTTGGGACAAAACCTGGGTCGCCGCATCCGCGGGGACGAACGGTTCAATCTTGAACGCCGCCGAATCGCGCCTCGTATCGCCGCTCGCCGCGGTGTTCGTGGCGTTCTTCGTCGCGCCGCTCATCGTCCTCATCGCCTTGTCCTTGCACGCCGAGGCGGCGATGAGGACGTGGACGGCCGCGAACTACCTTAAATTCTTCACCGACTCCTACAACCTCTCGATCCTGTGGGAGACGCTGCTCCTGGGCGTCAAGGCGACGCTGGTGTGTCTTGCCTTCGGTTATCCCATCGCCTGGATTTGCGCGCGATCGAGCGCGCGCATGCAAAGCGTGATCGTGTTCCTGGTGATCATGCCGATCCTGACCAGCGTCGTGGTGCGCACCTTCGCCTGGATCGTCATCCTCGGCCGCCAGGGCATCATCAACAACATCGTGCTCGGCCTCGGCCTTTCGAGCGAGCCGATCCGCCTGCTCTACACCGAAACCGGCGTCATCATGGTGCTGGCGCAGGTGCAGATGCCGCTGATGGTGCTGCCGATACTCACCGTGCTGACCAAGATCGACCCCAACCTGGCCGATGCCTCGCGCGTCCTTGGCGCCGGCGAATGGAAGACGCTGTGGCGCGTGACGGTGCCGCTGTCGCTGCCGGGAGTCATCGCCGGCTGCATTCTGACCTACACCGCCTGCATCACCGCCTTTGTTACGCAGACCCTGATTGGCGGCGCGCGGCTCATCTACATGCCGCTGCATATCTATCAGCAGGCGATCGGCGCCAATAACTGGCCCTTCGCCGCGGCGATCTCCGTCATTTTCATGATTGCCGTGCTGATCATCGTCGGACTGCTCGGCGCGATCGGCCGCAGGAGCGAGACCTATGCCCGCCCCTAGACACGCGATCGACTGGGAAGCGAGTTCGCTGCGCATTGCGTTTGCGGCGCTGACCATCGTTGCGATGGTGTTCCTGATCGCACCGACCATCATCGTATTGATCACTTCGCTGACCGCGTCCGAATCGCTCCGCTTTCCGCCGCCCGGTTTCTCGCTGCGCTGGTATTACGCCCTTCTCGACGCCGACCAGATGCAACGCGCGGCCTGGAACAGCCTGATCATCGCGTTCTGGACCACGATCATTTCCGTCGTGCTCGGTACCGCGGCTTCGATCGCCATTGCCCGCAGCCGTTCGAAATGGGTCAAGGCCGCCGATCTGTTATTCATGTCGCCACTCCTGCTGCCAGCGCTGGCCTTCGGCTTTGCTGCGCTGGTGTTCATCAACAAGCTCGGCTTTTCGCCTAGCATCCCGCTGCTCATCCTCGGCCATGTTATCGTCTGTGTTCCCTTCATCCTTCGCACGACGATCGCGGCGCTGACGCAGCTCGATCCGGCCCTGCTCGACGCCTCCTATTCCCTCGGCGGCAGCCAGTGGCTGACGTTCCGCCGCGTGACGCTGCCCTTGATCGCACCGGGCCTCGGCTCCGGCGCCTTCCTCGCCTTCATGGCCTCGTTCGACAATATACCGGTGTCGCTGTTTCTCGCCGACGAACGCAACGAGGTATTGCCGATCCATCTGTGGCAGCAGATCGACACCAATCTCGACGTCCGCACGGCCGCGGCCTCGGGGCTGATCGTGATCTTCACGCTGACCCTGATGCTGATTGCCGAGCGGCTGGCCGGCTTCACGCGGCAAGTGCGTTAATCTCCCGTTGTCCACGAGGATCCGGCGTTTCAGGCCAATTTTGCGGCTTCCTAGGGTGCCGGTGGGCCATTTGTGCCCTGTTCGCGGTCTATCTTCATCAACCTTCAGCCCCTATATTCGGGGTGCCGGCGCAAGCCGGATATGGCGATAAATGGCCGTCGTAATAAACCTTTCGGACCCGGGGGCAGTACCCGGCGGCTCCACCCAAGCCCATGTAAAGCCGTGGGTTTCGGCGGGGCCGAACTAGGATCGACGAGGGCGTAAAAGGCGTGCTTTTGCCCGGAATGGGTCCAACGTTATGGGCCTTTATCATAGTTGCCAACGACAACTATGCTCCGGTTGCTCTGGCTGCGTAAGCGGCCCGAAAGACCGATCTAAAGCCCTGACGGGTTAAGCTCCGTCAGGCGGGGTTCGGAGGCACCTGGCAACAGAAGCCTCCACTTCATTCGCGGGCGACCCGTCATTGTGACTAACGGCGGGTCGTTTCACTTCTGGGGGATGGCATTCGCCGCCGGGCGCGCTAGATTCAAGGTTCGCTTCGACGACGTCCGGACAGCCATGCCCGACCAGATCCGCTACGATCTCCTCACCCAAAAGGCCTTACGCGGCGTGGTGCGCACCGTGCTTGGCGACGCGGCCAGGAAAGGCTTGCCGGGCGATCATCATTTCTACATCGGCTTCGACACCCATGCGCCCGGCGTGCGGCTCTCCGAGCGGTTGCGCACGCAGTATCCGGAGCAGATGACCATCATCCTGCAGCACCAATATTGGGACCTGAGCGTGAACGAATCCGGGTTCGAGGTTGGACTCTCGTTCGGCGGCATTCCGGAGAAGCTCAGCGTTCCTTTCGACGCCATCAACAGTTTTTTCGATCCGTCGGTGCAGTTCGGGCTGCAATTCGAGGACGCCGGCGAAGGCCAGGACAATTCCGTCGCCGCCAACGGCCAGGACAAGCCCGTCGAGAAAAAGCCCCGCGCAACCCCCGCGCCGCGCGCGCCGGCCGCACCGCAAACCGCTGCGGCAAGTCCTGCGGCGACGGCGGAGCCGGAAGCGGCTCCAGCCAAGCCCGGCAGCGGCGCCGAAGTCGTGCGCCTCGACCGCTTCCGCAAGAAATAATCCGCACGTCATCGGTTTGCTCCGGCGCGCAAACCGCATAGTTTCGCTGCATGGCCGCCCCTGCGGCATGCGGGATATCAGCGATGGCCAAGACACAATCGGCGAAGGCACGGGGCAAGACCCGCAGCGAAAGCGACAGCTTCGGTCCGCTGGACATTCCTGCCGACAGACTCTGGGGCGCGCAGACCGAACGCTCGCTGCGCAACTTCAAGATCGGCACCGAGCGCATGCCGATTGAACTCATCCATGCGCTCGGGCTGATCAAGCGCGCGGCAGCGGAAGTCAACCGCGATCTCGGTTCGCTCGATGGCAAGCGCGCCGCGGCGATCGCCGCAGTCGCCCAGGACATCGCCGACGGCAAGCTCGACGATCACTTCCCGTTGCTGGTCTGGCAGACCGGCTCGGGCACCCAGACCAACATGAACGTCAACGAGGTGCTGGCCAACCGGGCGAGCGAGCTGCTGGGCGGGCCGCGCGGGCAGGGGCGCCTGGTCCATCCCAACGACGACGTCAACAAGAGCCAGTCGTCCAACGACGTCTATCCCACCGCCATGCACCTGGCCGCCGTCGAGGCCATCCGGCGCCGGCTGCTGCCTTCCCTGGGCCAGCTGCGCGGGACGCTGGCGGCCAAGTCCGAGGCCTTCCGCGAGATCGTGAAGATCGGCCGCACCCACCTGCAGGACGCCACGCCGCTGACCCTCGGCCAGGAGTTCTCCGGCTACGTCGCCCAGCTCGACGCCGACCTCGCCCGCCTCGACCAGTCGCTCGGCGCCCTCTACGAGCTCGCGGCCGGGGGGACGGCCGTCGGCACCGGCCTCAACACCCACCCCGAGTTCGGCCGGCGGGTCGCCGCGGCCATCGCCGAGCTCACGCGCCAGCCCTTCGTGACCGCCCCCAACTACTTCGCCGCGT
>DATJYA010000298.1:0-4169 GCA_035499835.1 Pseudolabrys sp. | reverse complement strand
GCTGCTCGCGGCCTTCCGCAATATCGGTCTGGTGATGGCGACGATCGGGACCACGCTGCCGGACGTCGTCTGGTTTTACTTCGCGCTGGCGCAGTTCCCGATTTTTCTGATGCCGCATTTCTTGAAGCCGCTGGCCCGCCGGTTCGCCGCCGCCGGCTGACGGAAGCGGTGCACGGCGGCGCGCCGAACATTGCCCGTGCCCGCCGCGCGTGTTAGGCGAACGGCGCCTGGAGGCCCTATGCGCCCGCTGATCGTCGCGCCGTCGATTCTTGCCGCCGACTTCGCCCGGCTCGGCGAGGAGGTGCGCGCGGTCGAGGCTGCCGGCGCCGATTGGATCCACGTCGACGTCATGGATGGGCATTTCGTCCCCAATATCACCATCGGCCCCGACGTGGTGAAGGCGCTGCGCGCCGTCACCAGGAAGACGCTCGACGTGCATCTGATGATCGCGCCCTGCGATCCCTATCTCGAAGCCTTCGCCAAGGCCGGCTCCGACATCATCACCGTGCATGTGGAAGCCGGCCCGCACGTGCACCGCTCGCTGCAGGCGATCCGCGCGCTCGGCAAGAAGGCGGGCGTCACCATGAACCCGGCGACGCCGGTGGCGAGCATCGAGCACGTCATCGACCTGATTGACCTCGTGCTTGTCATGTCGGTCAATCCCGGCTTCGGCGGCCAGGCCTTCATTCCCGCCGCGCTCGATAAGCTCAAGGAGGTGCGCACGCTCGTCGGCGCGCGCCCGATCGACATCGAGGTCGACGGCGGCATTACCGCCGAGAATGCCGCGCGTGTCGTCAATGCCGGCGCCAACGTGTTGGTCGCCGGTTCGGCCGTGTTTCGAGGCGGCAACTACAAGGCCAATATCGCGGCGATCCGCGAGGCCGCCGCCGTGGCGCGCGGAGAAGCGGCTTAGCAGCACCGGTAAAATGGAAATCAGGGACGCTTTGCCTGAAGACGCACTCGCCGCCTGCGAGGTGCTACGGCGCTCCATCTCTGAGTTATGCGCCGCCGACCATCACAATGATCCTGTCCTCCTCGCCCGCTGGCTTGCCAACAAGACGCCGGAGACTGTCGCTTCGTGGATCGCCAAACCCGACAACTCGGTTCTTGTCGCCGTCGAAGCCGACAAAGTCCTTGCGGTTGGCGCGGTCACCGACGCCGGCGAAATTACGCTAAACTACGTCTCGCCGGACGCCCGTTTCCGCGGCGTCAGCAGCGCCTTGCTGCGCAGGCTTGAAGCCCGCGCCCTTGAACGGGGCAATACCCGGTGCACGCTCGTGAGCACCGACACGGCATTGCGCTTTTATCTAGCGGCCGGTTACAGCCTCACGGGCACGCCGCTGGGAAAATTCGGCATGCAATCGAGCCATCCCATGGTCCGCCATCTCTCAGTACCGTGATGTCCACCGGCAGACTATGGCCGGTAGCGCAGGCCGGTTGTTTTTCGCCGCGGAACTGCTAGAGCGCGGTGTCAGGATAGGAGGCACGGCGTGATCCCGCGTTATTCCCGCCCAGAGATGGCCGCGATCTGGTCGCCGGAGACGAAATTCCGCATCTGGTTCGAGATCGAGGCGCACGCGGCCACCGCCATGGCCGAGCTCGGCACCATCCCGAAAGAGGCGGCGAAAAAGATCTGGGACAAGGGCAAGGCGGCGACGTTCGACGTTGCCCGCATCGACGCCATCGAGGCGGAGGTGAAGCACGATGTCATCGCCTTCCTCACGCATCTCTCCGAAATCGTCGGCCCGGAAGCGCGCTTCGTCCATGCCGGCATGACCTCCTCCGACGTGCTCGACACCTGCCTCAACGTGCAGCTGGTGCGCGCCGCCGACATCCTCATCGCCGATGTCGATGCGCTGCTCGCCGCGCTCAAGCGCCGCGCCTTCGAATACAAGATGACGCCGACCATCGGCCGCTCGCACGGCATCCATGCCGAACCGACGACGTTCGGGCTGAAGCTGGCGCAGGCCTATGCCGAATTTTCCCGCGCCAAAGAGCGGCTCGTGGCGGCGCGGAAAGAGGTCGCCACCTGCGCCATTTCCGGCGCCGTCGGCACCTTCGCGCAGATCGATCCGCGGGTGGAGGCGCACGTCGCCAAGGCCATGGGGCTCAGCGTCGAGCCGGTCTCGACGCAGGTCATCCCGCGCGACCGCCATGCCATGTATTTCGCCACGCTCGGCGTCGTCGCCTCCTCGCTGGAGCGCCTCGCTACCGAAATCCGCCATCTGCAGCGCACCGAAGTGCTGGAGGCGGAAGAGTTCTTCTCCGAGAAGCAAAAAGGCTCCTCGGCGATGCCGCACAAGCGCAACCCGGTGCTGTCGGAAAACGTCACCGGTCTCGCGCGCCTGGTGCGCGGCTATGCGCTGCCGGCGATGGAGGACGTCGCTCTCTGGCACGAGCGCGACATTTCGCATTCATCGGTCGAGCGCATGATCGGGCCCGACGCCACGGTGACGCTCGATTTTGCGCTTGCGCGCATGGCCTCCATCATCGACAGGCTGATCGTCTATCCGCAGAGCATGAAGAGAAACCTCGACCGCCTCGGCGGTCTGGTCCACTCACAGCGGGTGATGATCGCGCTGACGCAGAAAGGCGTGCCGCGCGAGGACGCTTACCGCCTGGTGCAGCGCAACGCCATGAAGGTGTGGAGCGGCGAGAGTAGCGATTTCCTTGGCCTGCTCAAGGCCGACAAGGAGGTGCGCGCGGCGCTCTCCGACAAGGAGCTCGAAGCCAATTTCGATCTCGCCTACCACTTCAAGCACGTCGACACGATCTTCAAGCGGGTGTTCGGCGGCGCATAATCCCGAAAAGTGGAGACCGGTTTTCGGAAAAAATCATGCGCCTAGAAAAGTCCCCCGCGATGCCCGCGCCGATCATTCTGGTGTTTGATTCCGGGCTCGGCGGCCTCACCGTATTCCACGAGATCGCCAAAGCGCGGCCGGATGCGAATTTCATCTATATCGCCGACGACGCCGCCTTCCCCTACGGCGGCATGCCCGAAGGCGCGCTGATCACGCGCATCGTCCACGTCATCGGCAGGGGAATCGCCGATCACAAGCCGGACCTCATCGTCATCGCCTGCAACACCGCTTCGACCCTGGCGCTCGGCGAACTGCGCACGCGTTTTACCGTGCCTTTTGTCGGCACCGTGCCGGCGATCAAGCCGGCCTGCGCACAGTCACGATCGAAACGGGTGGCGGTGCTGGGCACGCAGGCGACCGTGTCGCGGGAATACACCCGCGCCCTGATCCGCGAATTCGCGCATGGCTGCGACGTCAAGCTCGTCGGCTCCTCGCGCCTGGCCGCGTTTGCCGAGGCGGAACTCGAAGGCGCCGCCGTCGCGGATGCCGAGATCGCCGCCGAGATCGCGCCCTGCTTCGTCGATGACGGCGGCCGCCGCACCGACACCGTGGTGCTCGCCTGCACGCACTACCCGCTGCTCGTCGGGCGGTTCCGCGCGCTCGCCCCCTGGCCGGTCGCCTGGCTCGATCCGGCGCCGGCGATCGCCCGCCGCGTCACCGACCTCAACGGGCCGGCCGCGGGCGCTACGCCCCCTGCCCCGGCCCGGATCATCTTCACCTCCGGCAAGTCGCCCTCACCCCGGCTCGAAAAAGCCCTTGGCGGCTACGGTTTTAGCCCCGCGATTGCCGGCGGCCCGGCGGTTTGACAGGCGAGCCCCCGCCCCCTAAATACGCCCGGCCCGGCGGGTTTCGGACTTGCCGGGCGTTTCGCGACCCGCGGCAAGACCTTGCGCTTTTTAAGGCCCTGCCTGTCGGTTCCGGCGAGAGCCGGGACAGAGGATGGGCGCGGTTCCTCACCCACTGACTTAATTTCGAGAGGACGCGATGACCAAGCGCCATGAAGCCAAGTACAAGCTCGACCGCCGTATGGGCGAGAACATCTGGGGCCGCCCGAAGAGCCCGGTGAACCGCCGCGAATACGGCCCCGGCCAGCACGGCCAGCGCCGCAAGAGCAAGCTCTCCGACTACGGCGTGCAGCTCAAGGCCAAGCAGAAACTGCGCGGCTATTACGGCAACATTTCCGAGCGGCAGTTCCGCGGCATCTATACCGAGGCGATCCGCATGAAGGGCGACTCGGGCGCGCACATGATCGGCCTGCTGGAACGGCGGCTCGACGCCATCGTCTTCCGCGCCAAATTCGTGCCGACG
>DATJYA010000297.1:0-2434 GCA_035499835.1 Pseudolabrys sp. | reverse complement strand
GATGGTCTCGGTGATGAGGGCGCCGGTCTGCTCCATCTTGGAGACCACGTCGCCGCCGCGCAGGCTGAGATCCAGCACCAGCGAGTCGCCGGTCGAACGCAGCGTGTTGTTGACCTCCTCGGCGCGCGCCGAGATGTTGGCCACCATGCGGTTGTTGGTGTCGGCGATCGAATCGCTGAGGGCCTGCGAGCGCGAGCCCATCATCTCGATCAGGTCTGCCGACTTCTGCGCGAAGCCTTGCGCCACCTGGTCGAGCCGCGCGCTCATCATCTGCTGCAGGCGGACGGTCAGCTCGGCGAACTCGTCGTGGACGTGTTCCGTCTTGAAGTTGAGGCTCGCGGACAGGCGTTCGCTGGCCGACGAGATGGCGGTGGTCGCCTTGTCGCTGGTGATTTCCAGGCGGTCGAGCAGGGTCGAGCCGCGTTCGCTGAGCGCGTCGATCATGGAATCGCCGGCATGGCCGAGAGCCAGGGTGATATGTTCGCCCTTCTCGGTGAGGGAACGGGTGACGCGCTGTGCGACCTCGTTGACCTTTTCCGCGACCAGGTCGCCGACCGACGTGATGTCGTTAGCAAGATCGAGATGCACGCTGGAAATGGCCCCACGTACCTGCTCGGCCTGGCCGACCAGGGTCTCGCGCTGGTGCGCCAGTTCGGCGAGCAATTCGCGGATTCGCACTTCGTTGTCGTTGTAGGCGCGCTCGAGCGCGGAGACCTCGTTGTGGACCAGCGCCTCAAGTTCGGAGGCGCGGGCAAGCGCGCGCTCGACGCCGTCGCCCATGGCGGCGACCTCGCGGCGGATGGCATGGCCGACGGTGACGATCTGCTCGCGCGCGGCGCTTTCCGGCTGCACCAGCCGCATTGCCACTTCCGCCATGGTTTCGGCGACCAGGCGCATGTCCTGGGTGCGGCGGAACATGTGGGCGAGCACGTAGAAAAAAATCACCGGCGCCGCAATCGCGGTCAGCGTGCCGATGGCGGCGGCGACGCCCAGACGCGGGGTGGCAAACAGGTCGAGCAGTTCGCCGCGGAAGAGATAGACGGTGGCGAGGCCGCCCGCGGTCCATACGGCCGCGCTCAAGCCGGCGATGAGGTGCGGCGTGCGCGAGGGACTGCGGCGGAGCGCCTGCAGGACCTGGCCGATATTGGCGCGGTCGTCATTGGCCGCGCGCGGCAGCCCGGCGTCCTCGGCGTTCCAGTCGGCTTCGTCGCGGCCCTCGCGAAACAGGTCGGCGGTGCCCGGAGCCGGGGCATCGCCGTTCCCGCCATTGCCGGCGCGGCGATCGGTGTCACGGATGCCGATGGCCTCGTGAATGGCGGCGGCGAGCGCCTCCTGACTGGCTTCCTTGGACTTTTGCGGAGTATTCGCCATTTCGGTTGTCGCCTCGTTATTGCCGGACTACTGCCGTGGCCCGAACAACAGCCACGCAGGCCGCGCCACGGGCGCGGGAATTGGGGCCATTAACGGTCCGCCGTTAAGCTTAACTGCGGCCCGGCATCCTATCCATCTGGCAATACGAAGGAAACCTTGCCGTTAAGGACTCTTTAATCATCGTTAACCCGATTTTGGGGCTTGGACAGCGCGAATATTAACCACCACCAACCGGAATTTGCCCGTCTGACGGTATGAAAATGATGCAGTGCAAATTAGGGCCGCCCCGCGGCGGCAACCGCGCCGGCATCCGGCGCGGTTAAAAGGCGGTTAGCCATCCGCGCAAACCGGCGCCCTGCGAGGGCCGGAACAAGCCCAGAATTTACCGGGATTTGACCCTGCACGGGCCAAACTTGCCGGCAACAAAAGGCCGCAGAGCCTTTGAGGGAAGGCGCCATGGAAGCAGCAACGACCACGGTCGAAAGACCATTGGCGGCAGCCGCGCCGGTGATCGACCGCGCGCATCTTGCCCATGTGACCTTTGGCGACCGCCACCTCGAGGACGAGGTGCTGCAGTTGTTCGACCGCCAGGCCACGCTGCTGATGGCGCGCATCGGCAGCACCCCGGCCGCGGTCGCGAGCCTCGCCCATACGCTGAAGGGCTCGGCCACCAGTATCGGCGCCTTCAACGTGGCGCGCGCGGCGCAAGCCGTCGAGCTTGCAACGGCGCAAGGCGCGCGTGAGGCGGCCATCGGCCAGCTTGCCGCTGCGGTCGACGAGGCGCGCGCCGCCATCAGCGAGATGCTGCGGACGCCTTGAGACGCCGCACTGGCGCCTCGCGTGGAATGGCTATATAGGGGCGCGGCCGCGCCAATTCCGGGGCGGCTTTATCCGCCACCATGCCAAAGATCACTTACATCGATTCCAGCGGTACCGCGCGCACAGTGGATGCCGAAGTCGGCTCGACGGTGATGGAAACGGCGATCCGCAATGCCATTCCCGGCATCGAAGCCGAATGCGGCGGCGCCTGCGCCTGCGCCACCTGTCACGTCTATGTCGACGA
>DATJYA010000296.1:0-4593 GCA_035499835.1 Pseudolabrys sp. | reverse complement strand
CGAGGCGATTCTCGGCCTGCTGCTGCTGTTTGCCTGGGTCCAGAACACGTCGATCCGCGCCGTTGCCTGGTGGGGCTTTGCGCATCTGATCCGCGCCGCGTCCATCGTTCTCTTCGGCATGTATGGCAGCGTCCCCGATCTCATTTCCATCGATCTCGCCAATGCACTGCTGTTCACCGCCTTTGCGGTGACCTGGACCGGCGCACGCGTGTTCGACGGCCGCCCGGCCGAGCCAGTCTATATGGTCACCGGCGCGGTGCTGTGGCTGCTGATCTGCCGCCTGCCGATCTTTGCCGAAGCGGTGAACGCGCGCGTGCTCATCGCCTCCGGTATCATCACCACCTACACTTGGCTCACCGCCTTCGAATTCTGGCGTGGGCGCGACGAGCAACTGGTCTCCCGCTGGCCGGCGATCTTCATGCTGTTCGCGCACGGCGCGCTATTCCTGCTGCGCACGCCGCTAATTGCGGTGCTGCCATGGTCGGTCACCAGCCAAGTCTATGGCAGCGTCTGGCTGACGGTGCTGAGCTTCGAGGCGCTGCTGTTCACCATCTCCATCGCCTTCATTTTGCTGGCCATGGCGAAGGAGCGCACCGAATTGCGTCATCGCACCGCCGCCATGGTCGATCCGCTGACGGGCATCGCCAATCGCCGCTCGTTCCTGCAGGAGGCCGCGCTGATCGCCAAGCGTCATAGCGGCGATCCGCGCCCCACCGCGGTCCTGGTCATCGATCTCGATCATTTCAAGTCGATCAACGACCGCTTTGGTCATGCTCTCGGCGACCGCGTGCTGGAGATTTTCAGCGAGACCGCGCGACAGTCGATGCGCTCGACCGATCTGATCGGCCGCCTCGGCGGCGAGGAATTTGCCGCCGTGCTCTACGATACCAGCCGCGACAAGGCGGTAGCGGTGGCCGAACGGATCCGGGAGGCATTCGCGCACGCCTCACTCGATGTTGAAAATCGTCCGGTATGCGCGACTGTGAGCATCGGCCTGGTGCATTGTCAGGACGCCGTACTCGACGTGCCGCAGCTCCTGGCGCAGGCCGACCAGGCGCTTTACTACGCCAAGGAGCGGGGACGTAACCGGGTCGAGATCGCGTCCCTCGATCTCGTGCGCCAGCAAATGGACAGCCAGCCGGTCCCGGCGACCAAGCCCGGCGCGGCGGTTTCCGCCAAAAGCGCGGCGTAAGCCGTTTTTCCTGGCGGACTCCTCGCCCGCGCGCTGCTTGCGCCAAGGCGCGGCATTTGCGATTGCCGGGGCGCGCAAATTAGTCCACCTTACAACGAATGGGCCGTTACGCCGGTCTGTGGATCCGTGGGATTCGAAGCTAAATCAACGATATATAGGGAGGAGTGAATGAAATTAGTGCGCTGGCTCGGCCTCGCCGCTTTGGCTGCAATGGTGGGCGGAAGTGCTCAGGCCCAGACCGTGAAGATCGGCGTCGTGCTGCCTTTCAGCGGCGCCAATGCCGACCTCGGTCACCAGATCGACAAGGCTTTCGACCTTTACGTCAAGCTGCACGCCAAGGATATCGCGCCGTACCAGGTCGAGATCGTCAAGCGCGATGAAGGTCCGCCGACCGGCGCCGCGGCAAAGACCGTCACGACCGAGCTCATCACCAACGACAAGGTGCAACTGGTGACCGGTTTTGTGTTTTCACCGTCGGCGATCGCGCTGGCGCCGGTGATCAGCCAATCGAAGGTGCCGATGGTGATCGCCAATGCCGGCACCGCGTGGATCACCAATCTGTCGCCCTACATCGTGCGCCTGTCATTCAGCATGTGGCATCCGGCCTTTCCGATGGGGGCCTACGCCTTCAACAAGATCGGCTGCAAGACCGTGGCGATGGCCTACACCGACTTCCCGCCGGGCAAAGATTCGACCGAAGCCTTCAAGACCGGGTTCGAGAAGGCCGGCGGCAAGATCGTCGATTCGATTCCGCTGGGCTCGCCGGTGCAGGTGCCGGACTTCACGCCCTTCTTCCAGAAGATCAAGGATGAGAAGCCGGACTGCATGTATGTCTTCATTCCGTCCGGCGCGCATGCCGCCGGTGTGATGAAGGCCTATGGCGAGCTCGGCATGCGCAAGGCCGGCGTCAAGCTGATCGGCCCGATGGACCTGGTCCCCGACAACAAGCTGCAGGACATGGGCGACGCCGCCATCGGCACCATCGTCATGGGGCATTACGCGGTCGATCTCGACAACGCGCAGAACAAGGCCTTCAACAAGGAATGGCACGATGCCTATGGGCCTGACTCCTACCCCGACTTCATGTCGGCAGCGGGCTGGGACACCATGCATGCCATCTTCGACACCATCAAGAAGCTCAAAGGCGACATGGGCGATGGCATGAAGGTAGTCGACGCCATGAAGGGCTGGTCGGCCGACGGACCGCGCGGTCAGGTGATGATCGATCCCGCGACCCGCGACATCGTCGAGGACGAGCATGCGCTCGAAGTCTACCGCAAGCCGGACGGCAAGCTCGGCGAGCGGGTGCTCGGCACTACCCAGGCGGTCAAGGACGAGTGCAAGGAGCTCAAGGTCGGCCGCTGCGGCAGCTGATTGCCGCGGCCAGATTTGACTTGTTACGCCGCCGCCGCGCATAAAGCCGCGGCGGCGGTTTTGTTTCGACGGGGTGGGGCTCGTGCCGCAATTCGCCAATATCGCAGTCAGCATCCTGTTCGACGGCCTGGCCTACGCCATGTTCCTGTTCATCGTCTCCGTCGGTTTGTCGGTGACGATGGGCCTGATGGGCTTCGTCAACCTGGCGCATGGCGCTTTCGCCATGGCCGGCGGCTATATCGTCGTTTCGCTCACAAAAAGCCTCGGCGTCGGATTCATCCCTTCGCTCGTCATCGCCGCAGTGGCGGTGGGGGCGGTCAGCGTGGTGTTCGAGCGCGGCCTCTACCGCCGGCTCTACAAGGCGACCGATCTCGACCAGGTCATGCTGACGATCGGCCTGGCGTTCATGGCGATCGCCGCGGCGACCTATATCTATGGGCCGATCCCCAAGTCGGTGCCGCTGCCGCCCTGGCTGCAAGGCGACGTCAATCTCGGCTTTCGCACCTTTCCGAGTTATCGCGTGTTCCTGATCGTCGTCGGCGCGGCGCTCATCGCCGTGCTCTGGTACGGCTTCGAGCGCACCAATATCGGCGCCAAGATCCGCGCCGCCGTCGACAACCGGCGGATGGCGGAGTCAGTCGGCATCAACGTCGATCTGCTGTTTACGCTGACATTCGCGGTCGGCTCCGGCCTGGCCGCGCTCGGCGGCGCGCTCGCCATTCAACTGTTCGGTCTGTCGCCGAGCTTTGCCGTCCTTTACCTCGTGCTGTTCCTGATCGTGGTTGCGGTCGGCGGCCTCGGCAGCCTCAAGGGCACGCTGCTCGCCGCGCTGGTGCTCGGTATTTTCGACACCGCCGGCAAATATTTGTTTGCCGATGCCGGCGGCTTTTTCATCTACGCCATCACGGTTGCGGTGCTGCTGATCAAGCCGGCGGGGTTCTATGGCCGCGAGTGACGGCAAAAACGCCGAGCGCATCGCCGCGCGCGATCGCGCGGCTGAGTTTCTGCTGCGGAGACATCGCTTCCGCTGGCCGGAAGCGCTGCCCTGGCTGATCGCGATTGGGTGCTTCTTCGCCTTTCCCGAGCGCATGACCTTCGGCAGCCAGGTGCTGATCATGCTGCTGTTTGCACTCTCGCTCGATCTGATCCTCGGCTATGCCGGCATCGTGACGCTCGGTCACGCCGCCTTCTTCGGCATCGGCGCATATACCGTGGGCTTGGGCGCCGCGCGGCTCGGCTGGAGCGAGCCGATCTCGGGCCTCATCGCCGCGGCGCTTCTTGCTGCGCTCGGCGGGTTCGTGACCGGCTGGTTCCTGCTGCGCTATCGCGGCCTGACGTTGCTGATGCTGACGCTCGCCACCGCCATCATGCTGCAGGAAACCGGCAATCTGCGATCCGATATTTCCGGCGGCTATGACGGCCTGCCGGGCCTGGCATTTTCGCCGTTGTTCGGCGTCTTCGACTACGATCTCTACGGCCACACCAACTATCTCTATGTGCTGGCGGTGCTGGCAATCGCGTTTTATTTCGTGCGCCGCATAGTCTATTCGCCCTTCGGCCAGGCGTTGACCGGCATCCGCGAGAACGTGCGGCGCATGCATGCCATCGGTTCGCCGGTGCATCGGCGTCTGGTCACCGTCTACACTATCGCCGCCGGCATTGCCGGCATCGCCGGCGCGCTGTTCACGCAGACCAATGCCTATGTAACCTTGACGGTGTTCGATTTCGACAATTCCGCCAAAGTCATGATCATGCTGATCCTCGGCGGCACCGGGCGGCTTTACGGCGCCTTTGTGGGCGCCGTTGTCTACATGGTGCTGGAAGACAAGCTCTCGAAACTGTCGCCCACCTTCTGGCAGTTCGGCATCGGGCTGATGCTGGTGCTGGCGGTGCTGTTTGCGCGCCGCGGCCTGCTCGGCCTGATCGAGGAGGCCGGCCGGCTCGTTTCTAGGAGGACAAAAACGTGAGCGCGGCGCTGCAGGTCGAGGGGCTCAATCGCAGCTTCGGCGCGCTGCGGGTGACACGTG
>DATJYA010000295.1:0-2211 GCA_035499835.1 Pseudolabrys sp. | reverse complement strand
TCGACGATCATTCACCTGTGGCCCTACATCTGGCCGTCGGACCGCGCCGACCTGAAACTGCGCGTGCTCGGCGCCGCGGTGCTGCTGCTTGTTGCCAAGCTGGCGACGGTCGCCGTGCCCTTCACCTTCAAATGGGCAACCGATGCGCTGGCCGGGCACGGCACCGCGCCGGTGCTGGCCTCCGAATGGCTGGTCTGGGCGGTGAGTGCGCCCGTCGCCATGACGCTCGCTTACGGCGGCATGCGCATCGTGATGGCGGCGCTGACGCAGTTCCGCGACGGCATCTTTGCCCGCGTGGCGATGCACGCGGTGCGGCGGCTCGCCTACCGCACCTTCGTGCACATGCACGAGCTGTCGCTGCGCTTCCATCTCGAACGCAAGACGGGCGGCCTGACCCGCGTGCTTGAGCGCGGGCGCAACGCCATCGAGACCATCGTGCGCATGGTCATCCTGCAGCTGGCGCCGACCATCATCGAGGTCTGCTTTGTCGTCGCCGTGCTGATGTGGCATTTCGACTGGCGCTACGTGCTGGCGGTTCTCATCACCGTCGCGCTCTACATGAGTTACACCTATCGCGCCACCGAGTGGCGCATCGGCATCCGCCGCAAGATGAACGAAAGCGACACCGACGCCAACGTCAAGGCGATCGACTCGCTCATCAACTACGAGACGGTGAAATATTTCGGCGCCGAGGAGCGCGAGGCCCAGCGCTACGACCGGTCCATGGCCCGCTACGAGGAAGCGAGCATCAGCGCCTATACCTCGCTCGCCGTGCTCAATGCCGGGCAGGCGGTGGTGTTCACCCTCGGTCTTGCCGCGGTGATGGTGCTCTGCGCCTACGAAATCGAGGCGGGCACCAAGACGGTCGGCGATTTCGTGCTGGTCAACGCCATGATGATCCAGCTCTACCAGCCGCTCAATTTCATGGGCATGGTTTATCGCGAGATCAAGCAGGCCCTGATCGACATCGAGAACATGATGGCGGTTCTGGCGCGCGACCCCGAGGTCAAGGACGCACCCGGCGCGCTGCCGCTCAAGGTGACGAGCGGCGCCGTCCGCTTCGAGAATGTCGGCTTTGCCTACGAGCCCGAACGCCGCATTCTCAAGGGCGTCAGCTTCGATGTGCCCGCGGGAAAGACGGTGGCCGTGGTCGGCCCGTCCGGCGCCGGCAAGTCGACGATTTCGCGGCTGCTCTATCGTTTCTACGACCTGTCCGCCGGCCGCATCCTCATCGACGGCCAGGACATTTCCAGGGTGACGCAGAAGTCCCTGCGCGCGGCGATCGGCATGGTGCCGCAGGATACCGTGCTGTTCAACGACACCGTCCGCTACAACATCCGCTACGGGCGCTGGGAGGCGAGCGACGCCGAAGTGGAGGAAGCGGCGCGGCTTGCCCAGATCGACCGTTTCATCCGCATGGCGCCCAAGGGCTACGAAGCCGAAGTTGGCGAGCGCGGTCTCAAACTCTCCGGCGGCGAGAAGCAGCGCGTCGCCATTGCCCGCACCATCCTGAAAGCGCCGCCGATCCTACTGCTCGACGAGGCCACGTCCGCGCTCGACAGCCACACCGAGAAGGAAATTCAGGACGCGCTCGAGCGCGTGTCCAAGGGCCGCACCACGCTGGTGATCGCGCACCGGCTTTCGACCATCGTCGGCGCCGACGAGATCATCGTGCTCGACCAGGGCGCGATCGTCGAGCGCGGCACCCACGCAGCGCTGCTGGCCAAAGGCGGGCTCTACGCCAGTATGTGGAACCGCCAGCGCGAGGCGGAAGCCGCGCGCGAAAAGCTGGCGCTCGCCGGTGAGGATGCCGCCGGTGCGGTGGAGGCGCCCAACCGCAATCCGCCGCCTCTTGCCGAGGACGGGACTGTGGCCGACGCCGCGCCGCTCGAGGCGCCCGCCGCCGCGGCGGGGTAAGATACCGGCATGTCGATCTACGATTCGATCCGCGCCCAGATCGTGCCGATCACGCCTGAAGGCTATCCCTTCATCGGTGCCTTCGCCTTGGCCAGTCTGGCGCTGTTCTGGATTTGGACGCCGCTCGGTTGGCTTGGCACGCTGCTGACGATCTGGTGCGCCTATTTCTTCCGCGATCCGCCGCGGGTCACGCCGGTGCGCGAGGGGCTGGTGGTGGCGCCGGCCGACGGGCGCGTGAGCCAGATCACCACCGTGCCGCTGCCGCACGAACTCGGCCTCGGCGCTATCCCGATG
>DATJYA010000294.1:0-16459 GCA_035499835.1 Pseudolabrys sp. | reverse complement strand
CCGGGACCCTGAGAAAGCAATCGTCATGATCGACCGACGAACCCTGTTCATGGCCGGTGCGGCATTCGGCGCGCTCATTATCACCAGCAGATTTGGCGAGGCAGAAACAATGACAACAACGACCGAGGCCATCGATTTCCGTAAGCTCTCCGACGCCGACTGGCGCAAGCGGCTGACAGCCCCGCAATACGATGTGCTGCGCAAGCACGGCACCGAGCGCGCCGGCACCAGCCCGCTCAATCACGAGAAGCGCAAGGGCATCTTCGCCTGCGCCGGCTGCGAGCTGCCGCTGTTTTCCTCCGATACCAAATTCGAGAGCGGCACCGGCTGGCCGAGCTTCTATCAGCCGCTGCCGAATGCGGTCGCCACCACCACGGATCGCTCGTTCTTCATGACCCGCACCGAGGTGCATTGCAGCCGCTGCATTGGCCATCTCGGTCACGTCTTCGACGACGGCCCGGCGCCGACCGGATTGCGCTACTGCATGAACGGCGTGGCGTTAAAATTCGATCCGGCTCCCGCCTCGTCGTCCTGAGCGCGGCAAAATTTGCCGCCCGACGGCAGAAAAGATCGGTAGCGGCGGCCCCATGCGGGCCGCCGTTTTCGTTCAAGCCACTGCAAAAGCTGAATTTATTTTCTGGCACGGGGATTGCGAAGCATCACGCGGTTGTTCGCGTGCGCTCCCATTGTGGCAGCGCGTGTCGTGATCGTGGAGATGAAGTCATGGGTCTGTTCGACGCTCTTACCGCCGCCGTGAGTGGTTTGCAGGCGCAATCCTTCGCCATGCAGAACATCTCCGGCAACATCGCCAACTCGCAGACCACGGCCTACAAGGGCGTCAACACCAGCTTCGAGGATCTGATCCCGGGCGGCGGCGCGCTGATCAACCAAGTCGCCGGCGGCGTCACCGCCAACGCCTTGGCCACCAATACCGTGCAAGGCGCGATCCAGTCGACGTCGATCGGCACGGATATGGCGATTAACGGCGACGGCTACTTCATCGTGCAGAAACCGGTCACCTTCACTGGCAATTCACCGGTCTTCGCCGGCGTCAACAGCTTTACGCGGCGCGGCGATTTCCAGCTCAACGCGCAAGGCTATCTGGTCAACGGCGGCGGCTACTATCTCGAAGGCATCCCGATCGATCCGACGACGGGCAGTCCGACGGGCAGCGTCGGCGCGCCATTGCAATTTGCCAATAACTTCCTGCCGGCGAATCCGTCGACGCAGGTCAATTACGGCATCAACCTGCCGACCACGCCGGCGACCGGCGCCTTTAGCTCGACGGTGCCGAACTCGGAATTGCTTGACGCCACGGGCTTCGGCACGAATCCGCTGATCGCCGGCACCGGTACGGTCGTCGGTTCCGATGTCGCGACATTTGTCAACGAATCGGTCGATGGCGGCACGGTTACGCTCTACGACTCGACGGGCACGCCGGCCAACCTCGAACTGCGGTGGGCGAAGACCGACAGCGTTGCCAATGGCGGCACCGATACCTGGCAACTGTTCTATCAGGTCGATAGCGCCGCGACCGGCGCGACGGTGGCGTGGAAAAACGTCGGCACCGCCTTCACCTTCAACTCGTCCGGCCAGCTCAACCCCGCCGTCGCCAGCCTCGCGCTCGCCGGCGTCACCATCAACGGCGTCTCCATCGGCAATCTCAACATCAGCATGCCGACCGGCAGCATCACGCAGTTCGCCAATGTCAGCGGCAATACGACCGTCAACAACATGCAACAGAACGGCTACGCGGCCGGGCAGTTGCAGACCATCCAGGTCGGCACCAACGGCACGATCACCGGCACGTTTTCGAACGGTCAGGTCGTGCCGCTCGCCGAAATACCCCTGGTTCACTTCAACAGCCCGGACAACCTCAAGGCCCTGGACGGCGGCGCCTACGAATCGACGCAGTCCTCCGGCACCGCGCTGACCGGTGCCTCGGGGCAGATCGTCGGCCAGTCGCTGGAGGGTTCGAACACCGACATCGCCACCGAATTCACCAAGCTGATCGTGACGCAACAGGCCTATTCGGCGAACACCAAGGTGATTACCACGGCCAACCAGATGTCGCAGGATCTGCTCAACATCCTGCGCTAGCGGCGGATGGCGGCCGGCATCGCGGACGGGCGAGGCTAATACATGGGTCTGACGCAAGCGCTCGCTACGTCTTTGTCGGGGCTGCAAGCGACGCAGACCGCCCTGTCGGTCGTCGCCGGAAATGTGGCGAACGCGCAGACGCCGGGCTACGTCGCTCAGTCGGTGTCGCAGGTCGCGCTTACGTCGGGCGACGCCGGCGACAGCGTGCGCGTTACCGGCATCAACCGCCTGCTCGATACCTTCGTGCAGCAGCAATTGCGCACGGAAACCTCCGGCGGCGCCTACGCCGACCTCAATGCCAGCTTTTATCAGCAGTTGCAGCAGGTCTACGGTCAGCCCGGCTCCAATACCACGCTCGACGCGACCTTCAACAATTTCACCAGCGCGGTTCAGGCCCTCTCGACCTCGCCCAATTCACCCACCGTGCAGAGCCAGACGATCGGCACGGCGCAGGCGCTCGCGGCCCAACTCAACAGTGCGACCGCAAGCATCCAGGCGCTGCGCTCCCAGGCCGATCAGGGAATCGCCGGCGACGTGCAGCAAGCCAACAACGCCCTGCAGCAAATCGCCAACATCAACCAGCAGCTGCAATCGTCCACGGCCAACGACAGCGCCAAGGCCACGCTCGAAGACCAGCGCGATCAATATATCGATCAATTGTCCAAGCTGATGGACATCCGCGTCAATGCGAGCGGAAACGACCAGGTCACGATCTACACCACGTCGGGGACGCAGCTCGTGGGCACGCAGGCTGCGCAGCTCAGCTTCAGCGCCACCGGCTCGGTCTCGCCGACGCAGCAATGGAGCTCCAATCCGGCGCAGAGCGAGCTCGGCACGATCACCTTGGTGCCGCCGGGTGGCGGCGGTATCGATCTCCTCGCCACCGGCGCGATCCGTTCCGGTGAAATCGCCGCCTATGTGAACATGCGCGACACCGTGCTGGTGCAGGCGCAGGGCCAGATCGACGCGCTCGCGGCGCAGATGTCGAGCGCGCTGTCCGATACGACCAGCGGCGGAACGGCCGTGACCGCCGGCGCGCAAAACGGTTTCGATACCAATATCGGCAACATGCTGGCCGGCAACACGACGCAAGTGACCTACACGGATTCGTCCAATGTGCAGCACACGATCAGCATCGTCCGCGTCGACGATCCGGCGGCGCTGCCCTTGTCCAATTCGGTAACGTCCAATCCCAACGACACGGTGATCGGGGTCAATTTCTCGGGCGGCATGGCCTCGGTGGTGACGCAACTCAATACCGCGCTCGGCGCCACCGGGTTGCAGTTCTCAAATCCGGGAGGCAATACGCTGCGCGTGCTCGACAGCGGTCCCGGCACGGTCACGGTGAATTCGGTGGCGACGACGACGACGGCGACCTCGCTGACCGGAGGCTCGGGGGCCTTGCCTCTTTTCGTCGACGGCGGAACGCCCTATTCCGGAGCAATCACCGCGGCCGGTTCGCAGAGCGTCGGCTATGCCGGACGCATCCAGGTCAATGCCGCGCTGATTGCCGATCCAACCAAGCTCGTGACCTATCAGACAGGCACGCCGGCCGGCGACAGCACGCGGCCGAACTTCATCTACAACCAGCTGGCCAACACGCCGCTGCAATTTTCGCCCTCGACCGGCATCGGCACCGCGTCTTCTCCCTACCAGGGCACGCTGTCGGCTTATTTGAGCCAGGTGGTGAGCACGCAGAGCCTGGCGACGACGGCCGCGAGCAATCTGCAGTCGGGCCAGGACATCGTCGTCAATGCGCTGCAGACGCGGTTCAACGCGACGTCGGCGGTCAACATCGACACCGAAATGGCGAACCTGCTGACCCTGCAAAACAATTACGGCGCCAACGCGCGGGTGATGGCGACCGTGAAGGCGATGCTCGACACGCTGCTGCAGATGTGAGGACGGAATGACGGTGACAGGCGTTTCCGGAAACACCGCGCTGCTGCTTCAGTCGGTGCTCAATGTCAACAAGCAGCTCGACACGCTGCAGCAGCAGCTCAGCAGCGGGCAGAAGTCGCAGACCTATGGCGGCCTCGGCGGGCAAAGCGGCGTCGCGGTCGCGTTGAACGCACAGCTTGCTGCGCTGAGCAGCTACGACGACACCATCACCAACGTCGGAACCAGCATCGGCCTGCAGCAGCAGGTGTTGCAGCAGGTCGCCAAGGCCGCCAGCACGGTGCAGGCGTCGGCCGTCCAGTCATCGACCTTCGCCGTCGACGGCACCGGGCAGACGACGGCGCAGAAAAGCGCGCAGGACGAACTCAATCAGATTTTGAGCGCGCTCAATACCCAGGGCGGCAGCGGCTATCTGTTTTCCGGCAACGCAGTCGATCAGCCATCTGTCGACACCGCCGACCACATCCTCAACGGCAATGGCGCCGCTGCCGGCCTCAGGCAGGTGGTTGCCGAACGCAACCAGGCCGATCTCGGCAGCAACGGGCTTGGCCGCCTGGTGATCCCGGCGGCGGCGGGCGCGACCGTGTCGGTGAGCGAGGATGTCGCCGGCTCGCCGTTCGGGCTCAAGCTTGCTGCGGTCAATTCAACCCTCGCCAACGCCGCGGTGAGCGGGCCGTCCGGCTCGCCGCCTGCCATTTCCGTCGATTTGAGCGGCGGCAATCCGAACAACGGCGACACCATCACCTACACGTTCACCCTTCCCGACGGCACCGCGCAGACGTTGCGGCTCCAAGCCACCACGTCGGCGACGCCCGGTACCAATCAGTTCAGCATCGGCCCAACGCCGGCGGCAACCGCGGCGAACCTGCAGGCCGCGCTCACCGCCGGCGTCAGCCAGATCGGCAGCACGTCGCTGGCGGCGGCTTCGGCGATGGCTGCGGCCGACAATTTCTTCGACGATCCGCCGCTGCGGGTCTCCGGCACGCCGGCGACAGCGACGGCGCTGACGGCGGGCACCAGCGCCGACACCGTCCTCTGGTATACCGGCAACAGCGCCAGCGGCTCGATAAGGTCGAGTGCGACGGCGCGCATCGATCCGACGACGACGGTGTCCTACGGCACGCAGGCCAACGAGCAAGGCATTCGCTGGCTCGTGCAAAACGTTGCGGCGCTGGCGGCGACCAGCTATTCGCCGACCGACCCGAACGCGGCGACGAGTTACAACGCCCTCACCCAACGCGTCTATGCGGCGCTTTCGGTTCCGTCCGGCGTGCAGAACATCAACGAAATCGAGGCAAGCCTCGCCAATGCGCAGAACGCGATGAGCACGGCGCAGGACCAGCACGCGCAGACGTCGACCGCGCTGACGAACATGCTGCAATCGATCGAAGGCGTCGATACGACGGAAGTGGGCGTGAAAATCCTGTCGCTGCAGACGATCCTGTCGGCGTCGCTGTCGACGACGGCGCGGCTTTCGCAGATCAACTTGCTCGCTTATCTCTCGCCGGTCAGCGGCTGATCAGGACCGGCTGCAAGGCGCTCAGGACTTGCTGCGCAGGCCGGAAGCAATCCTGCGGTTGATGTTGATCAGCGAGCCCAGCCCGTCGGGCCGTGGGTTGCTGGTCAAATTGATCGTGCGGCCGATCACGAACAAGCCGAGGCTGGCGACGTTCTGCCGGATCGCGATCGGCAGCGGATTGTCGTCACGCGTCACCGAGTCGAGGAAAAATGTCCAAAGCTTGCGGTTGAACAGCAGCGCGTCGTTGAGCTCGACCTTGCGGCGTTCCCAGGCGTCGTGAATGGCCTGAAACTGGGCCGCCGACTTGAGCAGAAGAGAAGCCTCCAGGTCACGCGCGCTCGACGTTTCCCTTGCCACGTTTTTGTAGGCTTGCGCCGCTTGTTGCATTTCGAACTAGCTCCTCTTCGTATTCGATCAGTTTTTGGGATTGTTTCAACGCCTTATACAGTTCGCCTCTTAAGATATGATTATTGATACTCTCAATATACGGCCATGTGCTCGGCGCGGCCTGCACGATGTCGCGGATCAGCGCGAAATAGACGTCGTGATGAACGCGGGGGTCGCGCGAGGTGTACATCAGCTGCACCGCGAGATAGATGCGCTTGGCCGGCGTGTCGGCGCGCTGCGGCGTCATGATGTCTTTTTCGCGCAGCACCGGCACCGCGCCCTTGATCAGGAGCCGCGTGCGCTGGTCGTCGTTGGTGATGACGCATTCGCCGATGAAGATGCGCTCACCGGGCTTCAACTCGACTTTCAGGGCCATGTCGCCTCCGCAGCCGCGCCACGGCGCATGTTTGCCGCATAGGGTTAAGCCTGTCTTAAAACGACGACGGCGGGGCCAGGCCCCGCCGTCGCATAGTCAGCCCCGTGCGTTGGCGGCGTTATCCGCCGAACAACTTGAGCACGTTTCGATCGGACTGCGCCGACAGCGACAGCGCCGTGGTGGACAGCGACTGCTGCGTCTGCAGGGCCAGCAGGTTGGCGCCTTCCTCGTTGGTGTCGGCTGCGATCAGCGCGGCGGCGCCGGTCTGCAGCGTGTTGATCGTCGCGCTCGTGAAATCGGCGCGGATCTGGATGGTCGACAGGCTCGAGCTCAGCGACGCCGACTGCGACTGCAGCGTGGTCAACGCGGCGGTCAGGTCGGTTGCCGCGGCGGCGATGTCGGTGGAGCCGGCCCAGGAGCTCGTGGCCGCCGCAATCGACAGACCCGTCGAAGTGTCGGTGACGCCGGTAACGGTCGCGGTCGACGTGCCGGTTTCGTTGAGGGTCAGCGTCAGGTTATTGCCGCTGAGCAGGTTGGTGCCGTTGTAGCCGGAGTCGCCGGCCAGCTGGTCGATCTGGGTCAGGATCTGGCCATACTGCGTGGCAAGGCTCGCCCGCACGGTCGTATCCGAAGTCTGCTGCGCCTGGGTGACGAGCGACTGGGCCGACTGCACCAGCTTGGTGATCGCCGTGATGCCGTTGTTGGCGGCCTGAATGGTGTTGATGCCGTTGGTGATGCCGTCGAGCAAACCGCTCAGGGAGTTGGCGCGATTGGTCAGTCCCTGCGAGGTGAAATACTCGTTGGCGTTGTCGAGAGCCGAGTTGACCTTCTTGCCCGTCGCCAAGTGGTTCTGCGTCGTCTGCAGCTCTTTAGAGATGTTCTGCAGGGACAGCAGGTTCTGCCGCACGCCTGCCGAAAGCGTAATGTCACTCATTGTCGAATCCTTCCTGGATCTCCGTTCCCCATGAACGGGCCTGCGCAGTATTCCGTATGGCCCCCTTCGGTTCGGTTAATCGCCTTGGTTAATTGTTGGTTTACGAAATCGGCGATAAGAATTGCGCGCTCGACAGCAAGGCAAACTGCGGCCGCGATCCGATATCCATGGCGCTATTGCAAACGGCAAAGCCGATTAACCTGCCGCAAACCGTACAACGCGCTCTGGACTTCCAGCGCCAGGGCAAGCTGCCGCAAGCCGAACAGCTCTATTGTCAGGTTCTCGCGGTCCGGCCCGACTATTTCGAGGCGCTGCACATGCTTGGTCTCGTCAAGCTGCAGCGGGGCGATCTTGTCGGCGCTCTGCAGCTCATGACGGAGGCGCTCAAGGCGAGGCCGAAATCGCCCGAAGTCCTGCTCAACTATGGCATCGTGCTCAATGCGCTGGGGCGCTACGACGACGCGCTTGGGTTCTTCGATCTGGTGCTGTCGGTCAAGCGTCGCTCGATTGAGGCGCTCAATAATCGCGGCGCCGTACTGGAAAGGCTTGGGCGCAACGAGGAGGCGCTCGAATGCTTCCAGCGGGCGCTGGCGATCAAATCGGGGCACTCGGATGCGCTCTACAATCAGGCCAGCGTGCTGAGGAAGCTTGGCCGCAACGAGGAGGCTTTGAAAAGCTTCGACCGGGTGCTGGCAATCAGGCCGGACTACGTCAAAGCCTACAGCAACCGGGGCATGACGCTCGAAGCGCTCGGGCGGCGCGACGAGGCGCTGGCGAGTTACGACAAGGCCCTCGCGCTCGATCCCAATTTTGTCGAGGCGCTCAACAATCGCGGTAATGCCTTGCTCAACAATGGCCAGGTCGAGGCGGCCTTGGGCTGCTACGAGCGCGCCCTGGCGGCCGATCCGTTTCATGCCGAGGTGCTCGCCAACCGCGGCAACGCGCTCGCGGCGTTGGGCCGCCACGAGGAGGCGCTTGCGAGCTGCCGCCGGGCCTGCGGGATCGTCCCGAACTACGTCAATGCGCAATGGCACTCGGCGCTACTGAAGCTTCGTCTCGGCGATTACGCCGGGGGGCTCCCGCAATATGAATGGCGCTGGCAGCGCGAGGAAAACGCCAAGCACCGGCACAATTTCGCGCAGCCGCTCTGGCTCGGCGAAACCCCCGTGGCCGGCAAGACCATCCTGGTGCATCACGAGCAGGGTTTTGGCGACACCATCCAGATGGCCCGTTATGCGCCGCTGCTGGTCGAACAGGGCGCGCGCGTCATTCTCGGCGTGCAGCCGCCGCTGAAATCGCTGTTCGCGCAGATGGGCGAGGGCATCGAAGTCATCGGCAGCGGCGAACCGATCCCGCCTTTCGACCTGCATTGCCCGCTGATGAGCCTGCCGCTGGCTTTTCACACCGAACTCGCCACGATCGCGGCCAACGTGCCTTACGTCACCGTGCCGCGCGAGCGCATCGAGCAGTGGAACGAGCGCCTGCCGCCACGGCAAGGCCTGCGCGTCGGGATCGCCTGGTCGGGCAACGCCACCCACCGCGACGACCATAACCGTTCGATTGCCTTTGCGCGTCTGGCGCCGCTGTTCGATATAGCGGGCGTGCAGTTCCTCAGCCTGCAAAAGGATCCGCGCGCGGCCGATGCGGAATTATTGGCGGCCGAGCCGCGCCTCGTCGACCTCACGCGGCAGTTCGGCGACTTCAGCGATACCGCCGCGGCGGTCGCGGCGATGGATCTGGTGATCGCGGTCGACACCTCGGTCGCCCATCTCGCCGGCGCGCTGGGCAAGCCGGTCTGGGTGCTGCTGCCGCTGTGTCCGGACTGGCGCTGGCTCACCGATCGCGACGACAGTCCGTGGTACCCGACGGCGCGGCTCTTCCGCCAGCCGGCGATCGGCGACTGGGACAGCGTCATCGCCAGGGTCGGTGAGGCGTTGGCGCAGCGTTCCCCTGCCGGCGCTTAGGTATCATTAACAATCGCCGTCTACCTTGGTGGCAGGGACCCCCCGGGCGTATCGGTTTTTATGACTGCCGTTTCTTCCGCATCGCTTTCGGCTGCCGCATCGAACGCGTATTATCTGGCGCACGGCGGTTCTTTCCTGAATTCGCAGCCGACGACCGGCAACTGGATGCTGGATGCCGCCAGCAACGACACGGCGGACTGGATGGACCCCTCGTCGAACGGGCCGGATGCCGTCGGTCTTGCCGCCAACGCCTTCGCCAAGGCGCACATGGTGAACGCGACCGTTAGCGGCTCGCTCGCGGTGAACAAGGGCATCCTGACGCTTCAGTCGCAGTTGAGCTCGCAAGTCGGCTCGAAGGTCAATATTTTCGCCTAGGCGCTATCGCCTCGAAAATTCAGAGCTTGCGACTAAGCGCCAGCGGCTGGCCCGCGCGCGCGCCGGGCACAATGGCGCGGCCGGAGGCGCCATAGGTTTGCGGCGCGCGCTTGCGCGCGAGTTCGCCGGAGACGCCGCGGATAATGCCTTCCGACACCGCGTGTGCGGTGGCCAGCACCGTCAGGTTCGTCTGCAGCAATTCCTGAAAGGCGACGTGGCGCTTGCGCAGCGCGGCGACCGCATCCGGCAACGCGCGGGCGATGAATTCCCGTCCCGCGGCGAGCCGCGCGGTTTCCGTCGCGTAGGCGCGCGCAAGCTCGGCCTTGGTCGCCTCGACGCCGCCGGCCTGCAACATGCGTCCGGCGCGCACCTGCGCGGTCTCGTCATTAATGGTTTCGACCAGCCGGTCCATGATGGTCGCAAGATTGGCGATCACCTGCTCGGCTTCGCCGACACTGGCGACGGTGCGACGCGCTTCGGGCTGCGGCGTGTTCACGACGCATGATCCTGCAGTGCCATCAGCGACTGATAGACGTGGCTGGCGATGCCGACGCCGCCGGCCCTGGCGAACGATTTCGCATATTCGTCGGTCAGGAACGAGCGCCATACGCCGGTCGCGCCATTGCCGCCGAATGGGCCTTCACCGTCGATGCCGGCGTACATCTGCTGGAACATGCTGTTGAGGAATACGGCCTCGAAGTTCTGCGCGGCGGCGTGGGCCTTGGCTTTGGTCGTCGCCGAGGCACTCCCGGCAGCGGGCGACGTCAGATTCACAAGATCGAGCGGGGTCAGGCCCGGCGGCGAGATCGACATTCCATTCGCCATCACATCACCTCGATGTCGGCCTGGATGGCGCCGGCGGCCTTGATCGCCTGCAGGATGGCGATGAGGTCGCGCGGGCCGATGCCGAGGGCATTGAGGCCGTCGACGAGCTGTTGCAGCGATACGCCTTCCCTGACCACCGCGAGCTTCTTGCCGTCCTCCTGCACCCCGATGCGGGTGCGCGGCACCGTGACCGTCTGGCCGTTGCGCGAGAATGGCCCCGGCTGGCTCACCTGCGGCGTTTCGGTGATGGTGACGGTGAGATTGCCTTGCGCCACGGCCACCATCGACACGCGCACGTCGCGGCCCATGACGATGATGCCGGAGCGCTCGTCGATCACGATCTTGGCCGGCTCATCCGGTTCGATCTGCAGCTGTTCGACTTCGGTGAGCAGCGACACCACGTTGCCGCGATATTGCTGCGGCACGGAAATGCCGACGGTGCCCGGATCGAGCGGCTCCGCCGTCGGCACGCCGATGAAGTCGTTGATCGCGGCGGCGATGCGCTTGGCGGTGGTGAAATCGGGGTTGCGCAGCGCCATGCGCAACTGGCTGAGCTTGTTCAGGGTGAATTCGATTTCGCGTTCGATCAGCGCGCCGTTGGCGATGCGCCCGACGGTCGGGACGCCGCGGACGATCTTGGCGGCCTCGCCTTCGGCCTGGAAGCCGCCGATGGCGACCGAACCCTGGCCGACGGCATAGACATTGCCGTCGGCGGCGAGCAGCGGCGTCACCAGCAGCGTGCCGCCCTGCAGGCTCTTGGCGTCGCCGAGCGCCGACACGGTGATATCCATGCGGGTGCCCTGCGTGGCGAAGGGCGGCAAGTTGGCGGTGACCATGACCGCCGCCACGTTGCCGGTGCGCAGCGTCTGGCCGCGAATATTGACGCCCAGCCGCTCCAGCATGGCGGTCAGCGACTGTTTGGTGAAGGGGATGTTGTTGAGCGTGTCGCCGGTGCCGTTGAGTCCGACCACCAGCCCGTAACCGATCAACTGGTTCTGCCGCACACCCTCGATATTGGCGAGGTCCTTGATGCGCGACGTCGCCCCGGCGCAAACCGGGACGCAAACGGCCAAGACTGCCGCCAGCACGGCGGACCACAACGTCTTCGTCATCACTGCTCCCCAATGTGACGTTTGACTGGCATCGACTATGCGAGCGCCGTGCCAAGGCGGCCGCCGTACGTAAGACTCTGGTATGACTATGCTTTTTGTGCCGGCACAGAATTCTTGCACCGCGCGCCGGCCGGCAGCATTGGCCGAGGCGGTATTTTTTGCCGGCCTTTTTACTCGCTATTAACCATACGGGCCCAGGCTGACGGTATTCGGGGACCGGGCGTTGAGCCCGGATAGGGATTTCGGACGATGCGCGTTTACGGGCCGAATAGGGCCGCGCTGGCGACCGCGCCAACGACGTCGCGCCGCGCGGCGAGCGGGGGCTTCTCCGTCAGCGAGGAGGAGGCGCCGCGTCAGACCGGAACTGCCGGCTCGTTGCGAGCAATCTCCACCGTCGATGCGCTGATCGCGCTGCAGGGGGTGGAGGATCCGACCGAGCGCAAGAAGCGCGGGGTCGTCAAGGGACGCCATGCGCTCGATCTGCTCGAGACCCTAAAGCTCGGCCTGCTCGATGGCAGCGTCGACCAGTCCATGCTGGCACGTCTGAAAGTGGCCGCCGATGGGCTCACCGAAACCTCCGGCGATCCTGCGCTCGACGCTGTCCTTGGCGAGATCGATCTGCGCCTGGCCGTCGAGCTTGCCAAGGCCGGCGTCCGCTAGCCGTCGGAGCGGTCCGCCCGGTCCAGGCAGTTTCAGCGCAAGTCACTGAACTGTCATAGTATTCCCCACGTAACCTTACCCTTACTCGGATGTTGTCCTGACCGCGGCTGCCGGTATATAAGCCTGCCGCGCGTGGGGCTGAGTCATCGAAAAAGAATAGAAAAAGGCGGGAGTGAGCGGGGATGCTGGCCAAGACCAAGAGTTACCGGCCGACGGACAAGGAGCCGTTCATGAACGAGCGGCAGCGGGAGTATTTCCGGCAGAAGCTCCTGTCCTGGCGGGAGGATATCCTGAAAGAGGCGAAAGAGACCCTCGTGCATCTGCAGGAGGAGAACCAGAATCATCCGGACCTCGCCGACCGGGCCTCCTCCGAAACCGACCGCGCCATCGAACTGCGCGCCCGCGACCGCCAGCGCAAGCTGATCGCCAAGATCGACGAGGCGCTCGGCCGCATCGAGGACGGCACCTACGGCTACTGCGAGGAAACCGGCGAGCCGATAGCGCTGCGCCGCCTGGAAGCCCGCCCCATCGCCACGTTGTCGGTGGAAGCGCAGGAGCGCCACGAGCGCCGCGAGCGCGTCTATCGCGACGACTGACGCCGCAAAAGATCGCGCAGCAAGTTGCGGATGCCCGGCCCTCGCGCCGGGCATCGACGTTTGGTGACAGCGAGATCGGTCGGCGAATAATTCTCGCCAATTTGACGCGCCAAACGAAACGCGGCCTCCGGCTGGGGAGCTGCCGGAGGCCGCGTCGTTGACGCCGTTTACGCTCGCGATACGGAAACGGCGCGGGAGCCCGTTAAGCTACGCGGGGGACTATTCGCCTGCACACGATCCAGTCCGAAGACCGGTCTCCACGTTCCGGATCATGCGCTAGAACGGCAGCAGGATCTGCGAGAGCTGTTGCCCGTAGGGCTCCTGCTGCACATCGGTGATCTGGCCACGTCCGCCATAGGCGATCCGCGCCTGCGCGATCTTGGCCGAATCGATGGTGTTGTCGCTCTGGATATCTTCGGGACGCACGATGCCGGCGACGATCAGTTCGCGCACCTCGAAGTTGACCCGGATCTCCTGCTTGCCCTCGACGACGAGATTGCCGTTGGGCAGCACCTGCGTCACCACCGCGGCAACATTGGTCTGCAGCGCTTCGGAACGATTGACCGAGCCCTTGCCGTCGGATGACGCGTTCGAATCCGTCGTCAGGATTCGCGTCGGCACCGCCGCGTTCATGATCGGAACCTTGCCCTTGCCGAAAAAATTGGTGATGCCGGAATCCTCGGAATTTTGACGGCTGCGCTGGGTTTCGTTGGAGAGGTTGGCCTTGTCGGTGATATTGACCTGCACGGTGAGAATGTCGCCGATCTGATGCGCGCGCTGGTCCTTGAAGAAGGCGCGCGAGCCGTTGCGCCACAGCGAATTGGGATTGTAGGAAGCAGGCTGCACCGCCGGCATCGGCATCTGCACCGGCTTGTAGCCCGGCTGCGTCGTCGGATTGTTGACCGCGGACAGCGGCGGCGGCTGCCCGACGTTCTTGATGCTTTCCCAGGCCGCGCAACTGCTGAGCAACGATGCCGCCAACGTTGCGAGCACGGCATGACGCATCACTCTGGTTACGTTCATCGATGTCACTTTCACATTGGGCGCGACGCGCGCGGGTTCACATTCGATCGGGTCGGTCGCCTGTTACGGCGAACGGGACGGTTGCGCATTGGCGGCAAACCGCGGATTGGTGCCGCCGACGACGACACGGCCGGGCCCAACCACGACGCCCGGCACCGGCCGCTTGGTCTGCTCGTTGAGCACGGTGATCATGTCGCCCTCGGCGCCGCCTTCGGTCGCCTTGCCGCGCACCGTGAGCACGATGCCGGGCACCTCGTAGACGAGCGTTACCGACTCGTTGCGCTGGACGATTTCCGGTTTCATCAGGTCGGTCGTGCGCAGCGGGCGGTCGGGCTGCAACGACGTGCGCACGGCAAGCCCAACCGCCTGTTTGAGATCGGTGACGGTTGTGCCGCCGACGTCGGTACGCGCGCGGCGCTGCACGGTCACATCGTCCTGCCTGATGATCTCGCCGCGCGACAGCGGGCGCGTCAGCATGACGGTCTCAACCGTTACGGCGGCGTGACCGGCGAGGCGAAGGCGGTTGCGGCCAGGTGCGCCGCCGGGGAGATCGAGCGTAGCGTCGAAGCGGCCGCTGCGGGCATCGTAGGTGAGGGTGGCGACGCGCACGTCGCCTTTCGCGTTGGCCTCGATATTGACGGTGCGCAACTCGCGGTCAAAGGCAAGGGCGATGTCGTCGGCCGCGCCGAGCGCATATTGTGCGGCAAGCGCCCGGGCGATGCGGCTTTCGATTTCCCTGGGCGGGATCGGCCGGCTCAGCCGCGTTACCGTGACTTCGCCGACGCCGCCGGTGTCGAGGCCGACCAACGCATGCGCGCGCACCGCCTCGACCACCGCGTCGGCCGACACCGTGCCGGTCGAGCCGAGATCGGGCGCGCGGAAAATCGGGATGTCCGCCACGACGCCGGCGTGATCGATCAGATCGCCGATGCGGACCAGATCGCCGGTGACCACCGCCTCCGAGCGCAGCACCGGATGCTGCCGATCAAGCGATGCGGTCACCTGCGCCGAGGCCGCGCCGCCGGCAACGAGCAACGTCAACAATGGAATTGCCGAAATGCGGATCATGGCCCTGCCTCAGCGCATCAGGTTGGAGGTCGTCGACAACATCTGGTCGGCGGCGGAGATCACCTTGGAGTTCATCTCGTAGGCGCGTTGCGCCGCGATCAGGTTGGTGATTTCGGTGACCGAGTCGACGTTGGATTGCTCGAGATTGCCCTGCTGCAGATCGCCGGCGCCGTCGGTTGACGGCAGCCCGTCCTGCGGCGTGCCGGAGGCGGGCGTCTCCTGGTACATGTTGTCGCCGACCGAGAGCAGGCCGGCTTGGTTGACAAAGCGCGTGAGCGTGAGCTGACCGAGCACGGTCGGCGTGGTGGTGCCCTGCGGGATCACCGACACCTGGCCCTGGGCGTTGATGGTGAGCCCGGTGGCGTTTTGCGGAATGGTGATTGCCGGCTGCACCACGTTGCCCTGCGCGGTGACGATGCGGCCCTGCGCGTCCATCTGGAACGAGCCGTCGCGCGTATAGGCGTAGGTGCCGTCCGGAAGCTGGATCTTGAAAAAGCCGTCGCCGCGAATGGCGAGATCGAGCGAGCCGCTCGTTTGCGTCAACGTACCTTGCGTCATCAGCCGGGGCGTGCCGACCGTTTTCACGCCGGAGCCGAGATCGATGCCGACAGGAAGGATATTGCCCTGCGCCGAGGTCTGCGTGCCGATGCGGCTGACGTGATCGTAGAGCAGATCCTGGAACTCGGCGCGCTGGCGCTTGTAACCGGTCGTGGTCATGTTGGCGAGATTGTTGGAGATGACCTGGACGTTGAGTTCCATCGCCATCATTCCGGTCGCCGCGGTATTGAGCGCGCGCATGGCTTAACTCCTGATCAATTCGGGACTTCGGCGAGCTTGTCGATCGCCTGCTGGTCTTGATCGCCCTGCTGCTGCAGCAGGCTGCCGATCTGCGTGTAGGCGCGCGTAATCTCGATCATGCGCGACATTTCGACCACGCCGCGGACATTCGATTTTTCCACCGCGCCCTGGATGATGTTCCCGTCGACCTGCTTCGGCTCCACATTGCCGGTGAGGTTGAAGGTGCTGCCGCCGTCTTTCTGCAGCGCGCCCGGATTGTCGACGGTCACCACCTTCAATTTGCCGCGCTTGGAGTCGACGTTCGAGTTGCCCTCGCGCACGCTGATGGTGCCGTCGCGGCTGATCGAAACCTGGCTGTCGGTGGGCTGCAGCGCAATCGGGCCGCCGTCGCCCAGCACCTGATAGCCGTCGCTGGTGACGAGTTGGCCGTTGGCGTTGATCTGCAATGCCCCGTTGCGCGTATAGCGCACGCCATTCGGCGTCTGCACGGTCAGGAAGCCCAGGCCGTCGACGGCGACATCGAGCGGATTGCCGGTGCGCTCGATGGCGCCCTGGCTCATGTCGTGCCAGATGCCGCGGTCGCGCACGAAGCTGATGCGGCCCGACGACCCGTCGGAACGGGCCGACGGCGACAGATATTCCTCGAACAGCGAGCCATCGGCCTTGTAGCCGGTGGTGTTGATGTTGGCGATATTGTTGGCGACCACGTCGAGCTCGCGCTCGATCGCGACCTGGCGCGACAGCCCGACCAGAGCTGTATTCTGCATCGGCATCTCCCCTTGTCGTCCGACAGAGCCGCCCTCCCGAGGCCGGCCTTGTCGTT
>DATJYA010000293.1:0-5523 GCA_035499835.1 Pseudolabrys sp. | reverse complement strand
ATGCGCGAAAGCACCTCGCGATAGTAGAATTCGGCGAGCTTGGGAAAGCGGCGGCCTTCCGCGATCATCAGCCGGACGACGTCCTTGCGCCGGGTCTCGAACACCTCGCGCACGAACACCTCGACGAGCTGCGGCGCCAGCACGCTCATCGGCACGTCGGCCTCGCCCAGCGCCTCGATGCTGCCGATCACCGGCATGAGCATGGTGCGGATCAGTTCCTGGAACAGCGCCTCCTTGTCGCGGAAATAGAGATAGATTGTGCCCTTGGCGACGCCGGCGCGCTTGGCCACGTCGTCGAGCCGCGTTGCCTCGAAACCGCGGTCGGAAAATTCGTCCAGTGCCGCAGCAAGGATCGCCTCTCGCTTGCTCGCGCTGCGTGCCCGGCGCAGGGCGGCGCGGCCGCTCGAACTTCGCTTGCGCGCCTGAGTGGAATCGACCGACACGGGCGGTCCCCGCCTCAATATGACTGACTGGTCAGTCATATATAGTGCGAGAGAGCCCCACTGGCAAGCGCGGAATAATCTTTATATATCAAGGCTTTATAGGGCTGGCGGCGCCCCGTCAGCCGTTGGCGCCGCAAGACATAGCGAGAAACGCGGACACTTTGCCGCCGGCATCGCGGACTCGGCAGGCGGCGGCTCGGCGTTCCGCGGGCGCCCTTTGGCGGCCGGCACCGAAGTCGGCGAAGTCGAACCCCTCGCCGGAGGCACCCAAGGCCTGCACCCCCGCCGCGCGCACGGTGTTGACCGCAACCAGCATCAGTGTCGCGGTGGCCACCAGCAAGGTGGCAACCACCACCGCGCGAATGAGCGGCGTCGAGCTCTGCGTCATGCCCTTCCCCGACCGGAAGCCACGGGGGTGAGCTAGGGCTGAGTCGCACATGCGATCAACGATTCGAATCTCAGGCGCGTTCGATTTCGGCCTTGACCGCGGACAGCGACTCAGGGGTATCGACGTCGGTCAGCGCCGCCTCGCCGGCGACCGGCACTTCGACCACCGCCTCGCCGTAAGTGCCGATCAGGTGACGGGCGCCGATGTCGCCCTGGATGGCCATCAGTTCGTGGAAGAAGCGCCGCGACCACACCACCGGATTGCCGCGCCGGCCCTCGATGCTCGGCACCACGATGAGCGCGCTGCGCTCGGGATCGAAGGCGGCGATCAGCCGGTCGATCAGCGCGCTGTCCACCTGCGGCATGTCGCCGAGGCAAACGATGGCGCCATCGGCATCTTCGGACACCGCGGCGATGCCGGCCTTGAGCGAGGTGCCGAGGCCCTCGGCAAAATCCGGATTATGCACGAAGCGCACGGCGAGGCCCGACAGCGCGGCCTCGATGCGCTCGCGCTGGTGCCCGGTGACGACGATCACCGGCGAGCCGCGCGAGGCCAGCGCCTGCTCGACGGCGATGCGCACCAGCGGCTTGCCGCCGATCTCGGCGATCATCTTGTTGACCGCGCCCATGCGTGTCGAGCGGCCGGCGGCAAGCACCACCGCGGCGATGCGGCGTCCCTTTTCCGGCGCCGGCTCCTCGCGCGGCTGCGGCCGGGTAACGATCTCCATGAGCAGCCCGCCGACGCCCAAGCCGGTGATATCCTCGCGCGTCACCGGCAGCCCAGCGAGCAGACGCATCAGGATCCAGTCGAAACCGTTCTCCTTCGGCGAGCGTGCGCAGCCCGGCGCGCCGATGACGGCCGCGCCATTGGCATTGCCGATCAGCATCAGGTTGCCGGGATCGACCGGCATGCCGAAATGCTCGATCGCGCCGCCGGCGGCCTCGATCGCCGCCGGGATGACGTCGCGGCGATCGGCGATGGCGGAGGCGCCGAACACGATCACCAGTTCGGCGCCCGCTTTCAGCAGCTCGTCAATCGCCCGCCTCAACGCCTGCGTCTCATGCGGCACACGCCGCTCCGCAATGATCTTGGCCCCCGCCGGAGCTAGCCGCGCTTCGGTAATCTTCAGCGTCTTCTCGATGACCTTGGGCGAAAGCCCCGGCAGCAGCGTCGAGGCGATGCCGAGTTTGCGCACCTTGTAGGGGGCAACACGGATCACCGGCGTGGCGCGGCGCGCTTGCGTGACCGCCTTGTCACGGGCGCTGCCGGCGACGGCAAAGGGGATGATCTTCACCGTGGCGATCATCTCGCCGGCGACCACCGGCTTGAACGCCGGCAGCGTGGCAATCGTCACCGCTTCGTCGATGCGGTTGAGCCGGTCGACCGCCTCCTTGTCGACCACCAGTACGCCGGCGGTTTCGGCAAACAGATTGCAGCGGCCGGTGAAAGCCCTGTCGGCGCGCACGGCTTGCCCGGCGACAGCGGCGGCGATGTCGGCGGCGGCAGCGTCTTCCGACACATCGCCGGGCTCGAGCCGCGCCACCACGATTTCCTTCACGCCCGCGGCTTTGAGAGCCGCGACTTCCGTCGCCCCGATCAGCGCGCCCTTCTTGAGCACCAGATCGCCCTGGCGGATCGAGTGCACCGCGGTGCCGCCAAGCGCGTCGGCCGGGGCGACGGGACCGAATTTCATGCCGCCTCCGCCGTCTTTTCCGCCTTCAGCCGCAGCGTCGCGGTGATCTCGCCCATGATGGCGACGGCGATCTCGGCCGGCGACACCGCGCCGATCGGCAGCCCGATTGGCGCATGGATGCGCGCAAGGTCGGCGTCGGAGACGCCCGCCTCCTTCAGCCGCGAGAGCCGCTTGGCGTGCGTCTTCCGCGAACCGAGCGCGCCGATATAGAAGCAGTCGCGCGCCAGCGCATGCTTGAGCGCCGGATCGTCGATCTTGGGATCGTGCGTCAATGCGACGAACGCGGTGTAGTGATCGACGTTGAGCGGCGGCAGCGCCACGTCCGGCCATTCGGCGATCACCTTGACGTCGGGAAAACGCTCGATGCTGGCAAACGCCGTGCGCGGATCGACGATGGTTACGTCATAGCCGAGCATCTGTCCGATCGGCGCCAGCGCCTGGCTGATGTGCACGGCGCCGGTGATGACGAGCTGCGGCGACGGCACATGCACGGTGAGGAAGACGCGGCCCTGCGCGGTTTCCTCCATGCCGCTTTTCGCCATGCGGATGTGCTTCTCGATCACCTCGGCGAGCGGATCGCGCGCAACATCGGCGGCTTTCACCAGCCGCTGGGTGCCGGTCGCGACATCGGTGATCACGACCACCGCGCGCCGCGCGGCACGCTCGGCATTCAGCGCATGAAGGATATCGAGCTTCACGACAACGTCTCCACGCGGTCGGTTCTACCCTCCCCTGGAAGGGGAGGGTCGGCGAGCGCAGCGAGCCGGGGTGGGGTGAAGACGAAGGTCACCCCCTCCCGCCAGCCTTTGCTACGCTCTGGCTGGCGACCTCCCCCCTCCAGGGGGAGGTGAAAAGAGCGCGCGGCGTGCATTAGCTGACCTTCTCGACATAGACCCTGATGGTGCCGCCGCAGGACAGGCCCACGTTCCACGCCGTCTCGTCGGCGACGCCGAACTCCAGCATCTTCGGCTTGCCGCTCTCGATCACATCCAGGGCTTCGGTCACCACCGCGCCTTCGACGCAGCCGCCGGACACGGACCCAAGGAAATTGCCGTCGTTGTCGATCACCAGGTTGGAGCCGACCGGCCGCGGCGCCGAGCCCCAGGTCTCCACCACCGTCGCCAGCGCCACGCCGCGCCCGTCCTTGCTCCAGTCCTCGGCGGCTTTGAGAATGTCTTCATCGCGTGAGAGCATCGGCAACCTCCATCAAGCAACTTTGCGCAGCCACTGCTTCGGATCGGTGACGTTAACGTGCCGATCCGACAGCGCCGCGACCAGTTCCGTCATCGACTCAAGATTGTGAATGGGCCGCAATTCGTCAACATGCGGCAGCATGGTTTTTACGCCCTTGGCGCGCGCCTCGAAGCCTTCGAAGCGAAGCAGCGGATTGAGCCAGGTCAGCCGTCGGCAGGAGCGGTGCAGCCGGTCCATCTCGAAGTCGAGCGTGTCATCCTCGGCGTCGCGCTCGAGCCCGTCGGTGATGAGCAGCACCACCGCGCCCTGCCCGAGCACGCGCCTGCCCCACTGCCGGTTGAAGGCGCGCAGGGACGTGGCGATGCGCGTGCCGCCGGACCAATCCGGCACGTGCGCCGAACAAGCGGCGAGCGCCTCGTCGGGATCGCGCTCGCGGATGGCGCGGGTGACGTTGGTCAGCCGCGTGCCGAACAGGAAGGTGGTGACGCGCTTTTTGGCATCGGTGATTGAATGCAGGAAGTGCAGGAACAGCCGCGTGTACTGGCTCATCGAGCCGGAAATATCGAGCAGCGCCACGATCGGCGGTTCCTTCTCGCGGGAGCCGAGATATTTCAGATCGATGATGGCGCCGCCCGCCTTCATGCTGGCACGCAATGTGCGGCGCATGTCGATAAACCGTCCGCGCCGGCTGGCGGCGAGCCGCCGCGTGCGCACCATGTCGAGCGGCAGCGCCATGCGCGCGATGGCGTCTTTGGCAGCGGCGATTTCGGCCGCCGTCATCTGCGCGAAATCCTTCTTCTGCAGCACCTCGCGGTCGGAAACGGTCAGCCGCGAATCGAGTTCGACCTCCTGCTCTTCCTCGCGCCGGTCGAACCCGGCGAACAGCGCCTCCTGAATGCGCTGCGCGCCCGGCGGCGGAGGCTTCTGCTCGCCGGCCGTGATCTCCGGCAGCATCGAAGCCATCAGCTTTTCGATATAGCCGCGCTTGCGGAAGAAGATGCGGAAGGCCTGGTCGAACAGGATCGAGTGCTCGTGGCGTTTCACGAACACAGCGTGCAGCGTCCAGTAGAAGTCGCCGCGGTCGCCGATGCGCGCCACCTGGACGGCTTCCAACGCGTCGAGCACGCTGCCGGAGCCGACCGGGATGCCGGCCGCGCGCAACGCGCGCGCGAAGTAGAGGATGTTCTCGGCGAGGCGGCCTTGCGTGTCGGCCATGACGTCACTCCGCCGCCCTTAACTCCGACTTCACCTCGTCGAGCAGCGCCTTCACTTTCGTGCCGTCGACGCGGGCGATGTCGTCCTGATACTTGAGCAACGCGCCAAGCGTATCCGAAACCGTCGCCGGATCGAGCGCCACCACATCGAGCTCGGTGAGCGCGCCGGCCCAGTCGAGCGTCTCGGCCACGCCCGGCACCTTGAACAGGTCCTCCTTGCGCAGCGCCTGCACGAAGGCAACCACCTGCTCCGACAGTTTCCTGGCGATGCCCGGCACCTTGGCGCGCAAAATCTTCAATTCACGTTCGGCGTTCGGATAGCCGACCCAGTGATAGAGGCAGCGGCGCTTGAGCGCATCGTGCACTTCGCGGGTGCGGTTCGATGTCACGATGACGATCGGCGGATGCGGCGCCTTGACCGTGCCGAGTTCGGGCACGGTGACCTGAAAGTCGGCGAGCACTTCCAGCAGAAACGCCTCGAAGGCTTCGTCGGTGCGGTCGATCTCGTCGATCAGCAGCACCGGCGGCCCGTCCGGGTCCGGTTCCAGCGCCTGCAGCAGCGGCCGCTTGATGAGGTAACGCTCGGAGAAG
>DATJYA010000292.1:0-7896 GCA_035499835.1 Pseudolabrys sp. | reverse complement strand
CTGCCGCCGCGCGCGGATGGCCGCCAGCTCGTCTCGGTCGGCCCCGATCAGACCCGCGAGGTGCGCGTGATGGTCACCGACTACAGCGCCACGCCGCCGGCGCCGTCGACATCCGTCCTGTTCAAATTGATCGATATCGATTCCGGCGAAGCCGCTGAAATGCGCGATCACTTCTTCGGACCGGGAGGCTAGGAGAGACCGATGAACGCGACGGCAAAGAAGGCGCAACGCGGCGAAATGACCGGCCCCAAGGTGCTGGTCTGGCTCCTGCTGTTCTTCGGCGTCGTCTTCGCCGTCAACGGCGTGCTGGTGCGCGCGGCAATTTCCACCTTCGGCGGCGTCGAGACCAAAAGCTCCTACCAGGCCGGGCTGAAATTCGAGCAGGACGTCGCCACGGCGGAGCGCCAGGACGCACTGCATTGGCAGATCGGCGGCAGGCTTGCGCGCGACGGCGCTGGCCTCGCGGTTCTCGACGTGACCGCACGCGACGCCACGGGGGCGCCGCTCGGCGGCCTTACCGCCGATGCGCGGCTTGCGCATCCAGCCGATGAACGCCTCGATCATGTGATCCCGCTGCAGCCCAAGGCCGCGGGCAGCTTCCGCGGCGCGGCCGCGGCGCCGCCGGGGCAGTGGGACCTGATCATCGATCTCTATCGCGGCGACACGCGCGTGTTCCGCTCGGAGAGCCGCGTCACGCTGAAGTAGTTCCATGTCGGAGACGCTCGATCTCTCGCTCTACGCCAAGCCGGCCGCCGATGGCACGCTGGGCATGGATGTCGCGGTCGAGGGCATCTCCTGCGGCGCCTGCATTGCCCGCATCGAAGGTGCGGTGAAGCGCCTGCCCGGCGTCAGCGAGGCGCGGCTCAACTTCACCAATCGCCGCCTGCACGTCGCCTGGGACGACGGCTTGGTCAAGCCGTCGCAGATCCTCTCGGCGATCGAGGCCGTCGGTTACCACGGCTATCCCTTCGTGCCGCTGCGCGCCGAGCAGGAGGAGGCCGCCGAAGCGCGCCGCCTGCTGCGCTGCCTCGCCGTCGCCGGCTTTGCCGCCATGAACATCATGCTGCTCTCGGTCGCGGTGTGGTCGGGCAATGCCAGCGACATCACGCCGGAGACACGCGACTTTTTCCATTGGGCTTCGGCGCTGATCGCGCTGCCGGCGGCGGCCTATGCCGGGCAGCCGTTCTTCGTCAGCGCCTTCCGGGCGTTGCGCGCACGCACGCTCAACATGAACGTGCCGATCTCACTCGGCGTCATTCTGGCGCTCGGCCTGTCGGTCGTGGAAACGATCAATCACGCCGCCGACGCGTACTACGACTCGGCGCTGATGCTGCTGTTTTTCCTGCTGGTCGGGCGGACGCTGGAACACGCCATGCGGCGCAAGACACGGACGGTCGCCGGCAATCTGGCGGCCTTGAAGGGCGAGACCGCGCGCCGCTTCGAAGGCGATGAGCTGGTCAGCGTACCGGTGGCGGCGCTGAAACCGGGCGAACGCGTGCTGCTGCGCGCGGGCGAGCGCGTGCCGGCCGACGGCGTCGTGCTCTCCGGACGATCGGAGATCGACGAGAGCATCATCACCGGCGAGACCGCGCGCAGGGCGGTCAAGGCGGGCGCCACCGTCTATGCCGGAGCCATGAATTACGCCGGCACGCTGACGTTGAAGACGACCGCGGCCGGCGGCACCGCGCTGATCGACGAGATCGAGCGGCTGCTCGACAAGGCCGCGAGCGCGAAATCGCATGCCTTGCGGCTTGCCGACCGCGCCGCGCGCATCTACGCGCCGATGGTGCACGCGACCGCGGCGCTGACCGCGGCCGGCTGGCTCATCGCCGGGTCGAGCGTCCATGACGCGGTGGTTACGGCGATCACCGTGCTGATCATCACCTGCCCCTGCGCGCTGGCGCTGGCGATCCCCGCGGTGCAGGTCGTCGCCTCGGGGACGCTGTTCCGCGCCGGTATCATCCTCAACGCCGGCGACGCCATCGAGCGGCTGGCCGAAGCCGACACGGTGATCTTCGACAAGACCGGCACGCTGACGCTGCCCGACCCGCGCGTGACCAATACCGGCGAGATTGACCCCGACCTGCTGCAAATGGCGGCGCGTTTGGCGCTGTCGAGCCGGCATCCGCTGGCGATTGCGCTGTCGCGCGAGGCAACATTGCGCATGCCGTTTAACGCCGCAACCGAGGAGCCGGGGCAGGGTGTGCGCGCAAAAATTGCCGGCGTCGAGGCCCGCCTCGGCAGCGCCGAATTCTGCGGCCTTGCCGATACGCCGGCGCCGGCCGCGGATGCATCGAGCATTTATTTCGTCTATGGCACGCAGTCGGCCGTCATCGCCATCAGCCAGAAATTGCGCAGCGACGCGGCGGCGACGGTCCTGGCGCTGACGCAGCTCGGCTTTGAGGTCCTTATCCTGTCGGGCGACCGCAACGCCGCGGTGCGGCCCGTCGCGCGGGCGCTCGGCGTCGCCAGATGGATGGGCGAATTGAAGCCGGCGGAAAAAATCGCGTGCGTCGAGTCGCTGAAAGCCGATGGCCGCCGCGTGCTGATGATCGGCGATGGCCTCAACGACGCGCCGGCGCTCGCCGCCGCCCATGTCTCGCTGTCGCCGATTGCCGCCGCCGATCTCACGCAGGCGCAGGCCGACGCGGTGTTTCTCGGCGAGCGGCTGGCGCCCATTGTCGATGCAATTGTTATCGCCCGCCGCGCGCGCCGGCTGATGTCGGAGAATCTCGCCCTTGCGGCGATCTACAATACGATCGCGGTGCCGGTCGCCATCCTCGGCGTGGTGACGCCGCTGATCGCCGCGCTGGCCATGTCCGGCTCGTCGATCCTGGTCACGCTGAACGCGTTGCGGGCCCGCCGCTCGGGAGCGCGCCCATGAACGTGTTGATCTATCTCATTCCCATGGCGCTCGGGCTCGGCCTTCTCGGCTTGTTGGCGTTCCTCTGGGCGCTGCGCAGCGGACAATACAGCGACGTCGAAGGCGCCGCGTTGCGCGTTCTTTCCGACGATGACATCGATTCCGGGCGGGGGAATGGTGCCGGCGGAGGGATTTGAACCCCCGACCCCCCGCTTACGAAGCGGATGCTCTACCGCTGAGCTACGCCGGCCAAGCATGACCCCGAAAAGTGGGACAGATAATGCGTCAATGCTGCGCCGTTGATAGTGGCGGCAGGCGGGATTGGCAAGCAGTAGCCCGAACCGACCTGATTTGCGATTAACGGAACAACTGCCTGATCCGCTGCCAGGTATCGCGCGCCGGCGGCGCCGCGGTCTCGGCCACGGGATCGCTTTCCGGGCCCGGATCCGGCCCCGGATCGTCGGGTGCATGCACCAACGGGATCACCGCCTCGACCGGCTTGGCTTGCGCGACCGGCTTCGGCTCGGGCTTGAGTTCTGGCTGCGGCGGCATTGCTTCCGGCGGCTTTGCCTCCGGCGCCGCTGTCGGCTGCGGCGCGGGCTCGCTCACTTCGATCACGGGCGGGCTGACGCCGATTTCGGCGAGCGGCGGCTTCCATTCGAAGCCATCGAGGTGACCCTTCGGCGTCACCGGCATCCAGCGGTCGGAGACGACTCCTTCGGCGGTCCATGCCGGATCGCCGGCCGCACGCATGGCGCGCGCCATCCATTCGCGCACGCGGCCTTTGTCGCCGTGCTCGGCCTCCTCGATTTCGGCCATCAGCGTGGCGATACGCCGCGTCGGCGCCGCAAGATGCGAGGCAAGCGCGGCGCGCGCGGCGGTAAAATCACGCGCATCGAGCGCGGCACGCGCCAGCGCCAGCGCGCTCTCGACATGGCCCGGCAGTTTCTCGACCAGGCGCTTGACGCGCGCCAGCCGTTCGCGCGCGCTGTCGCCAAAGCGCAGGTTGGCGTAAGCCTCGGCAATGTCGGGATGCGGATTGGCGGCCCACGCCTTGCTGAGGATCTTGCCCGCCTTGCGCGCCTCGCCGGCCTCGGCGAGGCGCCGTCCGGCAAGCGCCGCCGCCGGCACCAGATCGGGTGCGAGCTTCACCGCCTCCAGCGCGGAAGCGTGGGACGCCTCGCGGTCGGTGTCGGCGACTGCAAGGGCATGCGCGGTCAGCAGCACGGCGCGCTTGCGGCGGTAGATGTGCTTTTCGAGCGAATTCTTCATCCGCTCGAGGGCTTCGAGCGCGCCCCGCCAATCGCGCGCGGCACTGCGAAACCGGATCACCGCGTGCCCGGCCCAGGTCAGCGACGGTTCGACCCTGGCGGCTTCCTCTGCAGCATGCAGCGCCGCAGGGGCATCGTCGCGCCGCTGGGCTTCGACAAAAAGTCCGCGCAGACCGAGCAGCCTGGTTTCCTCGCGGCGAAGCATGGCGCGGAAAGCGCCTTCGGCGCCGGCGCGATCGCCTGCGAGTTGCGCCGACTGCGCCGTGAGCAGCAGCGTCAGCGACTCGTTGGGCGACAGCCGTGCCGCTTCGTCCGCCGATTTGCGCGCAAGGCGGTGATCGCCGGCGCCGATGGCAACGAGGCCGCGCGAGACGGCGAGATAGCCCTTCATGGCGCGCCGGTGGCGAAAGAACAGCGACACGTGCTGGGGCGAACGCCAGATGCCGCGCAGGATCGACCACAGGACGATGGCGGCGATCACCAGCACCAGCAGGGCAAGCGCGGCCACCAGCACCGAGGTTTCGATGTGGTAGCCCATCCAGTTGACGGCGATGTCGCCCGGACGGTCGGCGACCCAGGCGACGCCGGCCGCGAGCAGGGCCACAGAAACGAGGAAAGCGACGAGACGGATCATCCAGTCCTCACTGCGGCCGCAGCGCCCGCGCGGCCGTGGCGGCGTATCGTCTCGCCGCTTCGATGGCCGCCTGTCGCGCCCTGGCCTTCTCCATCCAGGCCGCCGCCGGCGCGCGGATCTTGTCCGGCAGCCTGCCGAGATCGTTCAACGCCGCGGCGATATCGGCGTTGGCCGCATCAACATCGAGGCGCGCGAGCAGCGCCGAAGGGTCGTCGCCCGGCGGCGCATTCAGCGGACGCACGCGCACGAGCCTGTCGGCATTCGCCTGCAACCGCTCGAGGAAGCTGGCCGATGGCGGCGGCGTTCCCGCAATCTTCAGCATTTGCGGCAGCAGCGCGGAGAGTTCCTCCGCCAATGCTTTCTTGTCCGGAATTCCACTGGCCGCGAATGGCGCGAGCGGCGCCAGCGCCTTGTCGTCGGCGCCAAACAGTTTGACCGCTGCCAGTTCGTCGGCATAGGGCGCGCCGACGGCAACCGCGCCGCGCAGCACCTCCGCGCTCAAGGCAAGCCGCGCGGCGCTGTCGGCACCGGAGCCTTTGGCGCCCTGCGCCGCCTTGGCTTGGCTCTCCAGCGCGGCGACGCGTTTCTCCAGAGCGTCGATATCGGCGCGGGGCACGCCCGGCGAATTGGTCGCGGTCGCCGCTTCCATCGACGCCTTGAGATCGGCAACGGCTTTGGTTGCCGCAACCGCGACCCGGTGCGCCTCGGCGGCGTTGCCAGCCGCGTCATCGGTACGATGGCCGAGCGCGGCGAGCGCAAGCCCCAACGACTTCATCGCATTGTCGGCGGCGGTGAGCTTGTCGGCGACGCCGGCGTCGCCGGGCGGAGGCTTGGCGAGCGTTGCCTCGATCCTGTCGATCCGGCCGACGAGAGCACCGATCGCATCCGTATTCGGCGCCGGCGGCCGGCTTTGCAAGTCGCTCACCTGCTTTTCCGCCGCCCCCACCTTTGCGCTCAAGTCACCGGCATTTTCGTAACCGGGGGAAATAAAGCCACCGCGCCAGAGCCCGAACACCACGAGCACCGCAACGGCCGCGCCGATGCCCGCGGCGGCGCCAAGCGCTGCCATCATTGCCTTTGGCGGACGGGTGGGACTGGCATGGACGTCGGCTTCGGTGGCCGATGCGCTCGCCGGCCGTTCCGGCGGCGTCTCGGCGGCAGCGCCTTCAGGCGGCACTTCGGTCGCGGCCAGATCGATGGTGGGCGCCGCGCGCTTGCTGCGCGGCGGCTGATCCTGCGCGTCCTGTGGCGATTGTTGCGGCGCTTCCGGCGTCGCACGCTTGTCGGCCATGCGCACCTCCTCGAGGCGAGCCCATTCACCCGCTTGCCCCATAACGCAAACGGCGCGCGCGCGCCAATGTCAAGCACCGATGCGCTCGATCAGCGCCGCCTCGTCCGGGCGCGGCGCGACGACGACATCGGCCGCACCGGTGGCGACGAGTGGCGCGGCAATCTGCGTTGACAGACAGATGTGGCGGACCTTGAGCGCCTGCTCGCTCACGCCGGCCTGCTCGGCGCCGACGAGATACCCTTCTGCGCTGCGCCTGGAATAATGCAGCACCGCGTCGACCGTCCCGTCCCGGAGCGCCGCGGCCAATGCCGGCGGAAACGCAACGACGACGGCGCGATAGATGACCACCATCTCGGCGGCGATGCCGCGCGCTGCGAGTTCGCCGATGAGATCGCGCGCGCGATCCTCGCCGGCGAGGTAAAGCAGCGGCGCCTGTTCGTCGGCGCGGCGCGCGACCAGGGTGCGGATCAGATCGCGCACGTCGCCGCCCGCCGAGATCACGTCGGTGAAACCGACGGCGCGCGCGGCCTCGGCGCTGCGCCGCCCGACCGCGAACAGCCGCAGTTTTGTCAACTGGTCGCGCGCCGGATGCGCGGCGAGCGCATTCGCGGCGTTGGCGCTGGTGATGATGACGCCGCCCCAGTTGGGGCGCAGATCGGCCTTGGCTGGCTCGAGCTTGAGCAGCGGCGCAACCAGCACCTCGTGGCCGCGCCCGCGCAGGACAGCGGCGGTGCGCTCGGCATCCTCCTGCGGCCGGGTGACGACGATGCGCATCTTATTTTTTCCCGCGCGTGATCTTGTCCGACCTTCCTTCGCCCGCCGAAGCGGGCTTCGCGAAGGCGGGAAACCGGTGTCCACTTTTCGGGATCATGCGCTGAAAAACCCCGGACCGGCATATTGACGCAGGGCACGGCCGGCATCGGCGCCGATGGTGACCGCGTTCTGGCGCGAGCCGGCGACGCTGGTCTGATGCGCGGCGCTGCCGTCCGGCTTCACGATCATCCCGCGGAATTGCAGCACGCCGCCGGATATCTCGGCGTGGCCGCCGATCGGCGTCTTGCAGGAGCCGTCGAGCACGGCGAGGAAGGCGCGCTCGCAGGCAATCGCGGTCGAGGTGTCGGCATGATCGATACGCGCCAGCGCTTCGCGCGTGCGCGCATCGTCCGCGCGTGTTTCGAGGCCGATCGCGCCTTGCGCCACCGCGGGCAGAAACTCGTCGATGTTCATGATCCGTGTGGCGCGCTCGGCGAGCCCAAGACGTTTGAGTCCCGCGAGCGCAAGGATCGTGGCATCGACTTCGCCGTCCTCGAGCTTGCGCAGCCGCGTCTCCACATTGCCGCGCAGCGGTTTGACGTTAAGATCGGGTCGCGCCTTCCTGGCGATGGCTTGCCGCCTGAGCGACGCGGTGCCGAGCGTCGCGCCCTGCGCCAGCTCGGCAAGCGAGCGTGCTGTCCGGCTGACGAAGACGTCGCGCGGGTCCTCGCGCTCGAGGCAGGCCGCCAGCATGAGGCCCGCCGGCAAGACCGTCGGCATGTCTTTCGCCGAATGCACCGCCAGGTCGATCTCGCCGCGCAGCACCGCTTCCTCGATCTCCTTGGTGAACAGGCCCTTGCCGCCCTCCTCGGCCAGTGGCCGGTCCTGAATGACGTCGCCGGTCGTGCGGATGATCTTGATCTCAATCGCCGCCTCGTCCGCGTCCGTCGCCGCGGCGAGCCGCGCGCGCACCAGCCGCGCCTGAACCAGCGCCAGCGGGCTGCCGCGCGTGCCGATGCGCAAAGGGGCGCCTGAGGATTGCACTCGATGACCTCGCGATGCTAGGCCGGACCACAAATCGGGC
>DATJYA010000291.1:0-2049 GCA_035499835.1 Pseudolabrys sp. | reverse complement strand
TTCGATCGCCACCGAGCGGGCGAGTGTCGCCACCACCTCGATCAGCCGCAGCCGCTGCGCCTCCAGCGACCAGTTTTCCGCCTTGCGCGCGACGTAATAGAAAGCGTCGAGATCGGCTTTGAAGCGCCGCTCGATATCGGGGCGCAGGATCTTCACCGCCACCGCCTTGCGCGCGCCGTCCTCGTCGACTTCGGCGTGATGCACCTGCGCAATCGAGGCGGCGGCAACCGATGGGCCGAAACTGACGTAGATCTCGTTGAGCGGCTTGTCGAGCGCGGCGGCGATCCGCGCTTCCGCTTCGCTTTGCGGAAACGGCGCCATCTTGTCCTGCAGGCTTTCCAGATCGTGGGCGATGGCGTTGCCGACCACGTCCGGCCGGGTGGCGAGGAATTGCCCGAGCTTGACGTAGGTCGGCCCGAGCCGCGTCAGCGCCGCGGCAAGCCGGCTGGCGCCGCCTTTGGCGCTCGGCCGCGCGAACAACCGCGCCACCGCGATTGCCATGCGCGCCGGCAGCGGCAAGGGCCGCGTATCGACGAGCGCAAAGACATCCTCGCGCGCGAACACGAAGCCGGCGCGGCCGAGACGGACGAGGTGGGAGAAGCCGCCGATCACAGGTGACCTGTCCTGAACACGGATTTTTTGTGCAGCACTGCCGCGTGCTCAGACTGCTCCCTCCCCCACAAGGGGGGAGGGAACGACGAGCGCAGCGCCGCGCGAAGCATTTTCACAGCTTCCAGCCCGAATGCAGCGCCACCACGCCGCCGGTCATCGGCGTGACCGTGACGCGGCGGAAGCCGGCCGCCTCGATCATCTTCGCAAAGGCCTTCGGCTTGGGAAATTTGCGGATCGATTCGACCAGATATTGATAGGCCTCGCGGTCGCCGGTCACCCATTGCCCGACGCGCGGGATCACCCGGAAGGAATAGAGGTCATAAAGCTTGTCGATGCCGGGCACGTCGACCGCGGAAAATTCGAGGCAAAGAAAGCGGCCGCCGATCTTGAGCACGCGGTACATCTCGCCGAGCGCCACCTCAATGCGCGGCACGTTGCGGATGCCAAAGGCGATGGTGACGCAATCGAAGCTGCGGTCGGCGTAGGGCAGGTCCTCGGCGTTGCCCTCCTCGAAGCTCACATTGCTCAGGCCAAGCTCGGCGGCGCGCTCACGGCCTACTACGAGCATGTCGGCGTTGATGTCGCAGACGGTGGCGCGGGTGCCGCTGCCCCCGGCCTCGATGACGCGGAAGGCGATATCTCCAGTCCCGCCAGCGACATCGAGCAGGGTAAAGGGCGTGTCGCTTTTTTCGTCAAGACGGCCGGGGCGGCCTTTTGTCGGCGGATTGACCGCGGTCACCAGCGCGTTTTTCCAGGCACGGTGCACGCCGCCCGACATCAGGTCGTTCATCAGGTCGTAGCGGCGGGCGACCGAGCGGAACACGTCGTCGACCATGCCCTGCTTGTCCTCAAGCGGCACGGTCTGTTCGCCGAAATGGGTCTCGTCGCCGGTCATGAATAATCCTTTGCGGGCAGGACCATAGCGCGCGCCGCGCGGGGAGGCTATCTAACCCTCTCCCCTTGTGGGAGAGGGTGCCGAGCCGCTTTAGCGGCGAGGCGGGTGAGGGGGTCTTTGCTAAGCCTCCCCCTCACCCGGCCGCTCGCTTCGCTCACGTCCACCCTCTGTCACAAGGGGAGAGGGAAGAACACATGCCGGAACTCCCCGAAGTCGAAACCGTGCGCCGGGGCCTGGCGCCGGCCATGGAAGGTGCGCGGTTCGCCAGGGTCGAGGTGCGCGACCGCCGCCTGCGCTGGCCGCTGGCGAAAGACTTCGAAAAGCGCATCGCCGGGCAGACGGTCGAGGGTCTCGGGCGGCGGGCGAAGTATCTGCTCGCCGACCTCTCCTCGGGCGACGTACTGCTGATGCATCTGGGCATGTCCGGCTCGTTCCGCGTCGGCAAGGACGCAGCGCCGGGCACCTACTACCACGAGAAATCCAAGAGCACGGCGCACGATCACGTCGTTTTCCATCTGTCGAACGGCAAGACCGTGACCTTC
>DATJYA010000290.1:0-8311 GCA_035499835.1 Pseudolabrys sp. | reverse complement strand
TGCGCATCGTAGCCGTAGGAATACTGATCCTTCTCGAGGATCTTGCCGACCACGACCGAGCCGTCAGCGCCGGCATTGGTTGCGATCTGACGCGCCGGCGCCTGGATCGCCTTGCGGACGATGTCGATGCCGTGCTTCTGGTCCTCGTTGTCGGGGCGCAGGCGCTTGAGCGCCTCAGTGGCCCGCAACAGGGCGACACCGCCGCCCGGCAGGATGCCTTCCTCGACCGCGGCGCGGGTCGCATGCATCGCGTCATCGACGCGATCCTTGCGCTCCTTCACCTCGATCTCGGTGGCGCCGCCGACGCGGATCACCGCAACGCCGCCGGCCAGCTTGGCCAGACGTTCCTGCAGTTTCTCACGATCATAGTCGGAGGTGGTCTCTTCGATCTGCGCCTTGATCTGCGCCACGCGCGCCTCGATGTCGGCCTTCTTGCCGGCGCCGTGGACGATCGTGGTGTTCTCCTTGTCGATCATCACCTTCTTGGCGCGGCCGAGCATGGTGATGGTGACGTTCTCGAGCTTGATGCCGAGATCCTCGCTGATCGCCTGGCCGCCGGTCAGGACGGCGATGTCCTGCAGCATGGCCTTGCGGCGATCGCCGAAGCCCGGCGCCTTCACCGCCGCGACCTTGAGACCGCCGCGCAGTTTGTTGACGACGAGCGTGGCCAGAGCCTCGCCCTCGACATCCTCGGCCACGATCAGCAGCGGCTTGCCGGTCTGCACCACCGCTTCGAGCAGCGGCAGCAGTTCCTGCAGACCCGACAGCTTCTTCTCGTAGATCAGGATGTAGGGGTCCTCCATCTCCGTCCGCATCTTGTCGGCGTTGGTGATGAAGTAGGGCGAGATGTAGCCGCGGTCGAACTGCATGCCTTCGACCACGTCGAGCTCGGTCTCCAGGCTCTTGGCCTCCTCGACCGTGATCACGCCCTCGTTGCCGACCTTCTGCATGGCCTTGGCGAGGAAGTCGCCGATTTCCTTGTCGCCGTTGGCGGAAATCGTGCCGACCTGGGCGATCTCTTCGTTCGAGGTAACCTTCTTGGAGTTGGACTTGAGGTGCTCGACGATCGCCTCGACGGCGAGATCGACGCCGCGCTTGAGGTCCATCGGGTTCATCCCGGCGGCAACCGCCTTGGAGCCCTCACGCACGATCGCGGCGGCGAGCACGGTCGCCGTCGTGGTGCCGTCGCCGGCGGTGTCGGAAGTCTTGGAGGCGACTTCACGCACCATCTGCGCGCCCATGTTCTCGAACTTGTCCTCGAGCTCGATTTCCTTCGCCACCGTCACGCCGTCCTTGGTGATACGCGGGGCGCCGAAGCTCTTGTCGAGCACGACGTTGCGGCCCTTGGGGCCGAGGGTCACCCTCACCGCGTTGGCGAGGATATCGACGCCGCGCAACATGCGGTCGCGCGCATCGACGGAAAATTTGACGTCTTTTGCAGCCATTGTTTCGTTTCCTTCAGGTTTCGGTCCTCATCCTGAGGAGCGCACCGCGAGGTGCGCGTCTCGAAGGATGAACTGGTGATTTATTGCTCTCGTCCTTCGAGACGCCGCGTTATGCGCGGCTCCTCAGGACGAGGATCGCGCTTAGGCCGCCTTCTTCTTGGCGGCGGCGCCGCCCTCGATGACGCCCATGACGTCGCTCTCCTTCATGATCAGGAGATCTTCGCCATCGAGCTTGACTTCGGTGCCCGACCACTTGCCGAACAGGATGACATCGCCGACCTTGAGATCGATCGGGATCAGCTTGCCGCTTTCGTCGCGGCCGCCGGGGCCGACGGCGATGATCTCGCCCTGGCTCGGCTTCTCTTTGGCAGTGTCGGGAATGATGATGCCGCCGGCAGTCTTTTCCTCGGCATCGATGCGCTTGACGACGACGCGGTCGTGAAGCGGGCGAAACTTCATGGTGGTCCTCCTAAGTTATTGAGTGATTTGGACTTTACGAATACCGGCGCAAACCCCCTGCCGGCATCTGGCCAGCAGGTGGGTGTGGGGATTTTCACCCGCAAGGGGCACCCGAAAAATTTTTAGCACTCATTTCGCGCGAGTGCCAACAAATAAGAAAAGGCGAGGCCTTTCAATGGTTAACGCCCTTGTGAGGGAACCGTCCGCGCCGTTTCCGCTTGGCAGATGCGGACAGGCCCAAAAGCCCAATCGGCCGGGCTGTTAGCAGGCTCACAGGGTTGCTGCTAACGCCTTGATTTTAAACAGTTTGTTCACCAATTCGGCTTGCAATGCCTAGAGCCGGGATTGGAGACTTTCTGTCCGACACGATGGAGGACGCGGAATGGTTTCATGTGATTTCGTCAAGCAAGTCGAAGGCTATGGCCTGACCACGGCGCACATCCTGTACCGGCGCCCCGATCATCGCTGGCTGCTGCAATCCTATCTCTGGCAGAACTACGACTTGTTTCCGGAATTTCCCGAGCTGCAGCGCTTCCTCGCATTCTGGCAGGAAAAACTCGAAGGCCCGCTGCATTCGGTGCAGGTCGCGCATTGCAAACTGATCAAGCCGGCGGAGTTGAAAGCGATCGACGGCGAATTCCGCCTGCACTAGACGAGGCGACGCCCGGCGTGTTGGCCGGAACAGGCGCCCGTGCACCCTGCAAACCGCTATTTCATGCCCGAAAAGTGGATCAGGGCGTAGCTTAGCAGTCCGAGAAAAATGAGCGAGGTCGTCACCGCCAGGGTTACGCGCGGGCCGGTGCGGGCGACCACGCGAATATCGACGCCCAGCCCGAGCGCGGCCATGGCCACAGTCGTCAGCAGCGCTGCGGTGTGCGTGATCCCCGGCAACAAGGCCAGTGGAATAAGCTCCAGCGAGCGCGCCGCAAACACCAGCAGAAATCCGACGATGAACCACGGAACGAGTTCGTACAGTTGCGGCCTCCGGTTGGGCCGGTCGTGCGCGGGCCGCAGGCGCCGGGAAAACAGCGAAAAGCCGAGCACGACGGGTCCGAGCATGAGCACGCGCACCAGCTTGATAACGGTGCCGACCTGGTTGCTCAGCGCGCCGATGGGCAAGGTCGCGGCGAGGACCTGCGGCACGGCATAGACGGTCAGGCCGGCGAGCACGCCGTATTGCGTCAGCGACAGATGCAGAACGGGCACGAGCAGCGGCAGAGTGAGCACGACCACGACGCCGAGCACGGCGGTGAACGAAATCGACGAGGCAATGTCGTCGCCGTCGGCGCCGATCACCGGCGCCACCGCCGCAATCGCGGAATTGCCGCAGATTGAATTTCCGCAGGCAATCAGAATCGACATGCGCCGCGGCAGGCCGAGCCCACGGCAGATCAGATAGCTGGCGCCGATAGCAAGCGCGACGATGCAGGCGATGCCGACGATGAGGATGGGGCCGAGCGCCAATATGGTGCGCACGCTCACCGAGGCGCCGAGCATGACGATTGCCAGTTCGAGCACGAATTTGCCGCTGAAATTAATGCCCGCTTGCCAGCGCAGTCCCGGCTTCCACAGCGTGCGGACGGCGACGCCAAGCAGAATGGCGAGCACTAGCGCCTCAAGATAGGGCTGCCCGACGAAATAAACCTCGACGCTCTGCAGCAGCGTCGCCGCAATCGTGATGGCGATACAGAGGACAATTCCTGGCAGCAGCCATTTTGCCAAATTGATCAAGTTGAATCCTGATTTTTCGAGCTTCGCCCTGAGCTGGAACGGCGGCGCAGCGCGCATCATGTGACAGCTCGCCTCCCCAGTGCAACAAACGAGGTGAAGGAAAACGGGTAGCAGCCATGCCGCGCCGGCCGGCTGCAAACCGGCGCCTGCTCACCGGAGCGAAATGCGCGCGATCAGTTCCTCAACTTGCGGCAGCATTTGCCTGACGACGATGGCGTAACCCTGCGCGTTCAGATGGTATCCGTCGCGCGCCCGGTATTTGCCCGCCGACACGGCCCATTGCGCGGAGAGCACGCCGTTGGCCTTGGCGACGTCGGCAAGGTCCATGTGGCTGAAGCTGATGAGCAGAACCCCAATTCCGCGGGCCTTCAGCGTGCGGATGATCTCGCCCAAGCGGTCGCGGACCGAGGCCATCGTGGCCCCGCGCCGTCGATCGTTGACGCCGAACTCGACGATGGCGATATCGGTGCCGGGCCCGATCGCGCCGTCGAAGCGGGCCAGCGCGCCGGTCGTGGTGTCGCCGTTGACGCCGGCGTTTTCGACAGTGACGTCGTAGCCTTTGGCGCGCAGCGCCGCCTGCAGTTGCGACGGGTAGTTTTGCGCGCGCGAGACCAGATAGCCGGCGGTGTTGCTGTCGCCGAAGGCAACAATATGGATCGTCGCTGCGCCGGCGGCTGTATGCAGCGCCAAGGCGATGAATGCCGCGATCGCTCGCGTCAATTGAGCACTCCGACAATGGCGCCGAGCAGGCAAGTGGTGAGCGTGCCGGAGACGATCGACTTGCCGCCAAGCGAGATGATGTCGCGCCGCCGCTCCGGCGCCATCACCGTGAGCCCCGCGATCATGATGCCGAGTGAGCCGAAATTGGCGAAGCCGCACATGGCGTAGAGCATGATCAGCCGCGAGCGCGCATCGAGCGCGTCGGCCGGCAGCTTGGCGAATTCGATATAGGCGATGAATTCGTTGAGCACGGTCTTGATACCCATCAGCGCGCCGGCGGTGGTGGCCTGCGCCCAGGGTACGCCCATCAGCCAGCACACCGGCGCCATCACAAAGCCGAGCAGATGCTGCAGCGTGACGGCGGAGCCGCCGAGTTCGGACAACAGGCTCAGGATTGCGTTGGCGAGATGCACCAGCGCCACCAGCACAACCAGCATGGCGATGATGTTGAGCAGCAATTCCAGCCCTGCCGTCGTGCCGCGAGCGATGGCGTCCATGGTGCTGTCGGCGACGGGGCCGATCTCGACCGTGCCGACGTCGGTGCGCGTGCCCGGCGGCACCGGCACCATCAGTCCGCTCACCAGCAGCGCGGCCGGCGCGCCGAGGATCGAGGCGATGAGGATATGGCCGGCAACGTCCGGGATAACCTCGCGCAGGATCGTCGCATAAAGCACGAAGACGGTGCCGGCGATCCCGGCCATCCCGCCGGTCATCACCATGAACAATTCGCCGCGCGTGAGCTTGGCGAGATAAGGCCGGATGAACAACGGCGACTCGACCATGCCGAGAAAGATATTGGCGGCAGTCGACAATCCGACGGCGCCGCCGATGCCCATGCTCCGCTCCAGAATCCAGGAGAAGCCGCGCACCACCGGCGGCAGGACGCGCCAGTAGAACAGCAGCGTGGTCAGCACGCTCATCACCAGCACGATCGGCAGCGCCTGGAAGGCGAGGATGAAATCGGCGCCCGGCGATTTGAGCTCGAAAGGCAAGGGGGCGCCGCCGACATAGCCGAAGACAAAGGCGGTGCCGGCCTGCGTTGCTTCGGCAACCGCGTTGACCGCCCGATTGACCAGCGCGAAAGCGCTCTTGACTTGCGGCACTTCGAGCAACAGCACGGCGGCAAGCAATGTGAGAGCGAGCGCCGCGGCGGTGCTCCTCCAGTCGATGCCGCGGCGGTCCTCGCTGATCGCCCCGGCAAAGACGAGCAGCGCGATGACGCCGAGCGCCGATTGCAGATGCTGCATGGAAAGGCCCCTCAATTGACGGTGACAACACTTGCATCCGGCTTGCCAAGGAGCCGCACGCTCATGAAAATGCATGAAGCCGGAGCCAAAGCAATCGAGAAGGGGAACGCCCGTGGCCCGTATCCGCTTTGATTTCGGCGAGCTGACGCTCGACGCCGAACTGCTCAACACGCCGACCGCCATGGCCATCGCCGCGGCGCTACCGCTGACGTCGTCGGCGCTGACCTGGGGCGAGGAGGTCTATTTCGACGTGCCGGTCGATATGGCGCGGGAAAAAGACGCGCGCGCGGTGATCACGCCCGGCGAGATCGTCTATTGGCCGCAGGGACCGGCCATTGCCATCGGTTTCGGCCGCACCCCGATTTCCAAGGGCAGCGAGACACGGTTGGCGAGCCCGTGCAACGTCTTCGCCAGGGCGCTCGGCAACGTGAAGACGCTGGGCAAGGTCCGCACCGGCACGGAAGTCAAGGTCAGCAAGCTCGATTAGCTTTGTTTATTGTCGCCGTGCCGACGCACCATGGACAGCGTGAGATCCCAAGCGTTGCGGATATTGATGATGAGCAGCAAAAGTAATGCTCCGGCGAGGACGTCCAGCGCTTCGGCATGCTGTGTAAAAATCATGACGGCGGCGGCGATGAGCGCCACATAGCCGGCGAGTGGCAGCAGGCCGTAACCGATATGATCCTGCAAATAGTCCGTCCAGTGATTGCGCAAAAGCTGAATCGTCGTGAATGCCGAAACCGCAATGCCGCAAAGAGCGGAAGCGCCGATCAGCATGGCAAAAAATGTCGGGCTGTGCGCCGGAACGAGGGCCACCGCCGAGATGAAAAAGACGGCAGTGAAATGAACAATGATCGGACTGTAAAAGACACGCGTTGCCGCCGCCCGCGCCTGAGTCAGAAATCCGACGCCGAGCGAGACCGCCACAAACAACAAGGCGACAAGCGTCGCGCCCGCTGTGCCGACGAGCAGATAGAAATCGCTCCACTCGTGTAGCGCGTGCGCGAATTCCAAATGCTAGCCCCGCCCGACGAACGGCATCTTGTTCGCCATCACCGTCATGAACAGGACATTGGCGTCGAGCGGCAGGCTCGCCATGTAGACGACGGCATTGCCGACGTTGTCGGCATCCATGCGCGGCTCCGGCATCTTGCGCCCATCCGGCTGCAGCACGCCGTCGACCATGCGGTCGGTCATTGGTGTTGCCGCATTGCCGATATCGACTTGCCCGCAGCAGATGTCGTAGGGGCGGCAGTCGAGCGAGGTGGATTTGGTGAGGCCGGTCACCGCGTGCTTGGTCGAGGTGTAGGCGATGGAGAACGGCCGCGGCGTATGCGCGGAGATCGAGCCGTTGTTGATGATGCGGCCGCCGCGCGGGCTCTGGTTCTTCATGATCTTGATGGCTTCCTGCGTGCACACAAACATGCCGGTGAGATTGGTGGCGACGACGTTCTGCCAGGTCTCGAAGGGCAGCTCCTCGATCGGCACCGGCGGCGCGCCGATGCCGGCGTTGTTGAAGAGGACGTCGAGCCGGCCGAAGCTCGATTTCACCTTGTCGAAAAGCGCGACAATCGAATCGCGTTTGGAGACGTCGGTCGGGACCGCGAGCGCCTGCGAACCCACGGCGTTGATTTCGCCGGCGACCTTGTCGAGCGGCTCCTTGCGACGCCCGGCAAGCACCAGGCTGTAGCCGGCTTTGGCCAGCGCGATCGCCACGGCCCGGCCGACACCCGTTCCGGCTCCCGTCACTAGCGCAATTTTTGCGGACGCACTCATTGGCTTTCCTTCCCCTGCTGTCATCATTGGAAGGACCGCCATATCATAACGGCGGGCGGGGAATAAGAGGCGAAGCCGGCTGGGCTAGCTCGCGAGCGCCGCCGGTTCGTCCTTGGGCGTGAACGAGGCCGGCGATTTAAGCCGCTCGGAAATCTGCGCGGCGGGAACGGGCCGGCCGAAGCGATAGCCCTGCATCGAATGCACGCCGGCGGCGCGCAGGAACAGCTGCTGGTCGGCGGTTTCCACCCCTTCGGCCGTCACCTTCATGCCGAGGCCGCGGCCGAGGCTGACCACGGCGTGCACGATCGCCGCGGCGTCGGCGGCCTTTTCGATGGAGAGCACGAAGCTGCGGTCGATCTTGAGCTTGTCGAAAGGGAAGCGGCGCAGATAGAGCAGCGACGAATAGCCGGTGCCGAAGTCGTCGAGCGCCAGCTTCACCCCCAGCGCCTTTAGCCGCCGCATGCCGGCTTCGGCGCTGTCGACGTTGCCAAGCAGTACGCTTTCGGTGAGTTCGAGCTCGAGCCGCGAGGGGTCGAACTGCGTCTCCTCGAGCGTGCGTTCGACCAGATCGGCGAAATCGGTGCGGCGAAACTGCAGCGGCGAGACGTTGATGGCGACGCTGACGCCGGGCCAGGCCTTGCCGTCGGTGAGCGCGCGGCGCAGCACCCAGGCGCCGAGTTCGATGATCAGTCCGCTGTGCTCGGCCGCCGGAATGAATTCGCTCGGCGGGATCACGCCGCGCGTGGGATGGGTCCAGCGGCAAAGCGCCTCGACGCCGACCAGGACCTCGCCGCTGTTGTTGACGATCGGCTGATAGTTGAGCTCGAGCTGGTCGTTCTCGATCGCCTCGCGCAAGTCGGCTTCGAGCAGCTTGCGGTTCGACAATTCGGCGTCCATCGCCGCGTCGTAGATGCAGGCGCGGTTGCGGCCCTC
>DATJYA010000289.1:0-2608 GCA_035499835.1 Pseudolabrys sp. | reverse complement strand
CTGGTCGAAGCCAGCGCCTTGAAGCCGAGGCCCTGCAGGTAGCGGGCGGTGCCGACATTCCAGGGATTGGGAATGACAAAACAGCCGCTCTGGTGCAGGGCGCGAAAGGTCTTCCGTTTTTCGGCGATTGACGGCTTTGCCATGGCGAAAATTCCCTGCGAACAGCGGGCGAACCTGCCACGACAGCGCGCGCAAGGACAATGCCATTCGCCGATCGCGGCATCAGCTATGCGGATAACGCGCAGGCTGTGGCGATTGCCGGGCAGTTGCGCCAGAGTGGCCGCCGGACGCAGGCGCGAGGGAAGTGCCGTGGACAGTGTCGATTTTGACGCGCTGGAGAGCCTGGCGCGGGAGCAAATGCCGCCGGCCTCGTTTGCTTTCTGCGCCGCCGGCGCCGACGACGAGATCAGCGCCGTCGAGAATATCACGGCATGGCGGGCGCTGCGGCTGCGGCCGCACGTGCTGCGCGACGTCACCGCCATCGATACCGGCGTGACGCTGCTGGGACAGAAGCATCCGCACCCGATCCTGGTGGCGCCGACCGGCCGGCACAAGCTGTTCCACGCCGACGGCGAGACAGCGACCGCGCGCGGCGCCGCTGCCGCGGCTTCGCCTTACGTGATGGCGTCGAATTCCAATATGCTGATCGAGGACGTGGCGAAGGAACGCAAGACCGCGCCGCAATGGTTCCAGCTCTACTACTGGCCGAACCGCGCCGAAGTCGAAGCGCTGATCGACCGTCTCGCCGCGGCTGGCTTCACCGCGCTGGTGCTCAACGTCGATGCGCCGACCGGCGGCTGGAGCCCGCGCGCCGCGCGCGCCCAGCATCAGCCGACGCCCGACATCCGCAACATCAACATGCCGGGCTCGCCGATGGCGCGCACGTTCTATCATCCGGATTTCGCCGGCAAGGTGCTGTACCCGGCGACCTGGCGCGAGCTCGAATGGCTGGTCAAGCGTTCGCCGATGCCGGTGATGGTCAAGGGCGTGCTGCGCGCCGACGATGCGGTGGCCTGCGCCGAGCACGGCGCCCGCGCCGTCATCGTTTCCAACCACGGCGGCCGCCATCTCGACACCACGGTGACGACCGCGGCTGCGGTCGGCGAAATCGCCGCGGCGCTTGCCGGCAAGGCCGAGGTTTATGTCGATGGCGGCATCCGCCGCGGCACCGACATCCTCAAGGCGCTGGCGCTCGGCGCGCGCGCAGTGCTGATCGGGCGGCCGATCATCTGGGGTTTGACGGTGCGCGGCGCCGACGGCGTCGCCGAGGTGATCGAGCATCTGCGCGTCGAGCTCGTGCGCGCCATGCAGCTTTGCGGAACGCCAGGGCTTTCCGACATCACCCGCGATCTTGTGGCACCGCATTGATTTTCCTGAATTAATCGGGTGAACTTGGGCCCAAAGCAAGATCATCAGAGGAAACGGACGTCATGCTGAAAACCATCGCGGCTTTCGATCGCATCGGCGAGGAGAACGCCTTCGCCGTGCTCGCCCGCGCCAACGCGCTGGCCGCTCAAGGGCGCGACATCATCAATCTCGGCATCGGCCAGCCCGATTTCCGCACCCCCGAATTCATCGTCGAGGCGGCGATCAAGGCGCTGCGCGACGGCCATCACGGCTATACGCCCGCGACCGGCATCCCGCCGCTGCGCGAGGCGGTCGCCGCCGACTTGCACAAGCGCTTCAAGGTCGAGGTCTCGCCCGACAACGTCATGATCATGCCCGGCGGCAAGCCGACCATGTTCATGTCGATCCTGATGTTCGGCGAGCCCGGCGCCGAGATCATGTATCCCGATCCCGGCTTTCCGATCTATCGCTCGATGATCGAGTTCACCGGCGCCAAGCCGGTGCCGGTGCCGATCCGCGAGGAAAACGGCTTTGCCTTCTCGGCCGAGGAGACGCTGAGGCTGATCACGCCGAGGACGCGGCTCATCATCGTCAACTCGCCGGCCAATCCGACCGGCGGCGTCACCGGCAAGGCAGAAGTCGACAAGCTCGTCGCCGGCCTCGCCAAATGGCCGGACGTGGCCATCATGTCGGACGAGATCTACGACCACATGACTTACGACGGCGAGACCCATGTCTGCCTGCTCACCTATCCGCAAATCCGCGACCGGCTGATCCTGCTCAACGGCTGGTCGAAGACCTACGCGATGACCGGCTGGCGCCTCGGCTACGCGGTGTGGCCGGGCAAGCTCTACGATTATGCGCGCAAGCTCGCGGTCAACCTGCATTCCTGCGTCAACGCCTCGGCGCAATTTGCGGGGCTTGCGGCGCTCACAGGCCCGCAGGACGAGGTGCACAGGATGGTCGCCGAGTTCGACAAGCGCCGCAAAGTCGTGGTGGCGGGGCTGAACAAACTGCCGGGTGTGTCCTGCGCCACGCCCAAGGGCGCGTTCTATGCCTTCCCCAACATCAAGCGTACCGGCTGGAAGGCAAAGCCGCTGGCGTCGTCGCTGCTGGATGATGCCGGCGTCGCCATCATCGGCGGGCCCGATTTCGGCATTCTCGGCGAGGGCTATGTGCGCGTCTCCTACGCCAATTCGACCGAGAACATCCTCAAGGCGCTCGACCGCATGGGCGATTTCCTGGCGAGCCGCAAGGCGGC
>DATJYA010000288.1:0-7583 GCA_035499835.1 Pseudolabrys sp. | reverse complement strand
TTCGGTATTGCCGACCTTGGCCACCGAATTGAGCCCGAAGCCGCGAAAAATGTCGCCGATGCCCCAAATGGCGAAGCTGATGACCAGCACGCCCATGACGGCGGCCATGATCGCTTTGCCGAGCCAGGAGCCGGAGGCTTTGTGGATACCGCGGAGCATGCGCGCGTCGCTTCGTTCTGTCGGATCGATCGGTTGAGGGAGAAGGGTATTGCGGCCCTTTGACGGGCAACGCAAGACCATCATAGAGAGGGCGCCAACTCCTTGCAACATAAGCGGGATCGGCGACGCTCCCGGGCGCGACTGGCGCCTTGAGGCCGCCTCTGGTAACCGCTCGCCCGGACCTTCGTTGATCGTGCGGGGACCTCGATCATGGCTGCGGCGCGCCGACGCCCGCTGGTGGCGGGCAACTGGAAAATGCACGGGCTCACGGCGTCGACCGCCGAGCTTGCCCGCATTGTCGCCGGCGGCGCGGCGCTCGCGGCCAAAACCGATCTCATGATCTGCCCACCGGCGACGCTGCTGGCGAGCTTCGCCGCGGCGGCGCGCGGTTCGAACGTCGCCATCGGCGCGCAGGACTGTCACCCCGATGCCGCCGGCGCCCATACCGGCGATATCGCCGCCGAGATGCTCAAGGACGCAGGCGCGGTCGCCGTAATCGTCGGCCACTCCGAGCGGCGCACCGACCATCACGAGACCGACGCGCAGGTGCGCGCCAAGGCGCTGGCCGCGCACCGGGCCGGGCTCATCGCGATTGTCTGCATCGGCGAGCAGCGTAGCGAACGCGAGGCCGGCCAAGCGCTCGCCGTGGTCGGCCGCCAGCTTGTCGGCTCGCTGCCCGATAAGGCGACCGGCGCCAATCTGGTGGTCGCCTACGAGCCGGTCTGGGCCATCGGCACGGGCCTGACGCCGACGCCGGCTGACGTTGCCGAAGTGCACGGCTTCATCCGCCGTGAGCTCAGCGGCCGTTATGGCGCTGCTGGCGCGGCGTTGCGCATCCTCTATGGCGGCTCGGTCAAGCCGGAAAATGCTGCGGAACTGCTCGCGGTCGCTGAGGTCGATGGCGCGCTCGTTGGCGGCGCCAGCCTGAAAGCGGCGGATTTCCTCGCCATTGCCGGGGTTTACGTGGGGCCCCCCTGAGGGTGGAAAAGCTGAAATTGATCGTGTAGAGACCGCGGCGAAACCCTATATGACCGGCAGGACGTGGGGCGCGCGGCCGCTCGCCGGGCCGGTTCGTTGAGTGGATCGAAGCGCAGATGCAGCAAGTCATAATCGTCATTCACCTGATGCTGGTGCTCGCGCTGATCGGCGTGGTGCTGCTGCAGCGCTCCGAGGGCGGCGGCCTCGGCATCGGCTCGACCGGCGGCTTCATGACCAGCCGCGGCACCGCCAATGTGCTCACCCGGGCGACCGCAATCCTGGCGGGGCTGTTCTTCGCCACCAGCCTGATCCTGTCGATCCTGGCCGGCATGAACCGCAAGCCCACATCGATCCTGGGCGGCAGTTCGACGCCGGCGCAGAGCACGCCGGGTGCGCCGCCGCCGCTGAACGCGCCGGGCGAGGGCGGTTTGCTCAAACAGCTGCAGCAAGGGGCGCCTTCGGCGCCGGCTGCACCCGCGGCCCCCGGCGGCCCTCAGGTGCCGCAGTCGAAGTAACGCCAAGCGCGAACGAAGGGCCGGGATAACCGGCCCTTCAGCGTTAGAGAGGAATGTAAAGACAGTGCGGGAACTTATTGTGACGGCGAAATTTTTTCGAGCTACGCACAGCCGCAGGGCAGCCGCCCGTTTTTCGCGCTCGTCGAATCGATTCGGTGGCACTAAAGGTTAAGTCCCATGGCGCGGTACATCTTCATCACCGGCGGCGTGGTCTCCTCACTGGGCAAGGGTCTGGCTTCCGCGGCGCTCGGCGCGCTGCTGCAGGCGCGCGGCTACAAGGTCCGCCTGCGCAAGCTCGACCCGTATCTCAACGTCGATCCCGGCACCATGTCGCCTTACCAGCACGGCGAGGTGTTCGTCACCGACGACGGCGCCGAGACCGACCTCGACCTCGGCCATTACGAGCGCTTCACCGGGCGGCCCGCCACCAAGCAGGACAACATCACCACCGGCCGCATCTATCAGGACATCCTGACGCGCGAGCGGCGCGGCGACTATCTCGGCGCCACCATCCAGGTCATCCCGCACGTCACCAACGCCATCAAGGATTTCATCCGCGAAGGTAACGACGGTTTCGATTTCGTGCTGTGCGAGATCGGCGGCACCGTCGGCGATATCGAGGGCCTGCCGTATTTCGAAGCCATCCGCCAGTTGGGCAACGAACTGCCGCGGCATCACGCGGTCTATATCCATCTTACGCTGCTGCCCTTTATCCCCAGCGCCGGCGAACTCAAGACCAAGCCGACGCAGCACTCGGTCAAGGAACTGCGCTCGATCGGCATCCAGCCGGACATCCTGCTCTGCCGCACCGACCGGCCGATTCCGGAGGGCGAACGGCGCAAGCTGGCGCTGTTCTGCAACGTGCGCGAAAGCGCGGTGATCGAGGCGCGCGACGTCGACAACATCTATGCCGTGCCGGAGGCCTATCACGTCGCCGGGCTCGACCGCGAAGTGCTGGAAGCCTTCGGCTTCGACGCCAGGACCGCGCCGGACCTTTCGCGCTGGCACCTGATCAACGAGCGCATCCGCAACCCGGAAGGCGGCATCACCATCGCCATCGTCGGCAAATATACCGGCATGAAGGATGCCTATAAGTCGCTGATCGAGGCGCTTTCGCATGGCGGCATCGCCAACAAGGTGAAGGTCAGGCTCGATTGGATCGAGTCGGAAGTGTTCGAGAGCGAAGACCCGACGCCGTTCCTCGAAAACGTCAACGGCATCCTGGTGCCCGGCGGTTTCGGCCAGCGCGGTGCCGAAGGAAAAATCCGCGCCGCGCAATTCGCGAGGCAGCGGCAGGTGCCCTATTTCGGCATCTGCTTCGGCATGCAGATGGCGGTGGTGGAAGCGGCGCGCAATCTCTGCGGCATCGAGGAGGCAAACTCCACGGAATTCGGACCCACGTCGGAGCCGGTGGTCGGGCTGATGACCGAATGGCTCAAGGGCAATGAGCTGGAAAAGCGGGCCGCCGGCGGCGATCTCGGCGGCACCATGCGGTTGGGGGCCTATCCGGCGGTGCTCTCGCGCGGCAGTCGCGTCGCCGGCATCTACGGCGCCACGGAAATCTCCGAACGCCACCGTCACCGCTACGAGGTCAACACCGCCTATAAAGGTCGGCTCGAGCAGCGCGGCATGCGCTTTTCCGGCATGTCGCCAGATGGGATTTTGCCGGAGATCATCGAATACGAGGACCATCCCTGGTTCATCGGCGTGCAGTTCCACCCGGAACTCAAATCGCGGCCGTTCGAACCGCATCCGCTGTTTGCCTCCTTCGTCGAGGCGGCGGTGGAGCAGAGCCGGCTGGTGTAGATCTCGATAGCGCGTAAGGTTGCGCGATGCCCCGGGGCCTCGACCACATCGTCCATGCCGTGCGCGATCTCGACGCGGCGGCCGATCTCTACCGGCGGCTGGGCTTCACCGTCGGCGCGCGCAACCGCCACCCTTGGGGCACGCATAATTACATCGTGCAACTGCCGGGGTTCTTCATCGAGCTGCTGACGCTCGCCGAGCCGGACAAGCTCGGCAGCGACGGCATCTCGAAAATGTTCGGCGCCTATAACGGCGACTTCCTCAAGCGCGCGGAGGGATTGTCGCTGCTCATCCTGGAGTCGCGCGACGCGATTGCCGATGCGGCAGGCTTTCGCAAAGCCGGCATCGCCGCCGCCGAAGTGGTACGTTTCGAGCGCGAGGGCAAGCGGCCGGATGGCACGCCGGTGAAAGTCGCGTTCTCGCTCGCCTTCGCCGAGGACAAAGGCGCGCCGGATCTCCATTTCGCCGTCTGCCAGCAGCACTATCCGGAGAATTTCTGGAACCCGGCGTTCCAGCAACACGCCAACAGCGTTTCGGCGATTGCCGGCGCCGTTATTGTCGCTGACGAGCCCCGCAAGCATCTCGACTTCATGCAAAGCTTCTCCGGCGCCGCCGCGCAGCAAGGCGATAACGGCTTCGTCATCACGACGCTGCGGGGCGCGGTCGACGTCATGACCCCCGGTGCCTTCACCCGCCGCTTCGGCGTTGCCGCGCCGGACATGCGCCGCGGCGCCCGGTTGGCGGCGATCCGCTTCATCGCCGCCGACGCCAGCCTGCTGCAGTCGGCGCCCGAGTTCGCCGGCATGGCCGGGCTTTATGCCGGCAATGCCGCCGTCATCGGCGCCGAGGATGCCATGGGCGCGGTGCTGGTTTTTGAACCCGGCGCATGATCCCGAAAAGCATGTCCTCGACCTTGATCGGGGATGGACACCGGTTTTCGGATCAGGTCTTGCGCGATGTAAAAGTTGACCCCATTGGGCCGCCGCTTCATGGTCGCGCCGTCGAGGACGCATCGTGAGCAACACCACAACCCCCAATGCTGTCGTCACCGTCGGCGCCGTGCGCTTCGGCAATGCATTGCCGCTGGCGCTGATCGCCGGCCCTTGCGCGCTGGAGAGCCGCGCGCATGCGCTGGAGATGGCGTCGGCATTGAAGGAAATCGCCGCGAAAGCCGGGGTTGGCCTCGTCTACAAGACGTCGTTCGACAAGGCCAACCGCACCTCGGCGAAAAGTGAGCGCGGCATCGGACTTGACGCGGCGCTGCTCATTTTTGCCGAAATCCGCGAAAGCCTGAAAATTCCGGTGCTCACCGACGTGCACGAAGCCGAACAATGCGCGCGCGCGGCGCAGGTCGTCGACGTACTGCAGATCCCGGCATTCCTGTCGCGGCAGACCGATCTGCTCGTCGCCGCGGCCAGGACCGGCAAGGTCGTCAACATCAAGAAGGGCCAGTTCCTGGCGCCCTGGGACATGGCCAATGTCGTCGGCAAAGTCACCGGCGCCGGCAACGCCAACGTGCTGGTCACCGAGCGCGGCGTCTCCTTCGGCTACAACACGCTCGTCTCCGACATGCGCGCGCTGCCGATCCTCAAGCGCATTGGCGCGCCGGTGATCTTCGACGCTACGCATTCGGTGCAGCAGCCGGGCGGGCAGGGCGACAAATCCGGCGGCGAGCGCGAATTCGTCCCCGTGCTGGCGCGCGCCGCCGTCGCGGTGGGCGTTGCCGGCGTCTTCATCGAGACCCATCAGGACCCCGACAAGGCGCCCTCCGACGGGCCCAATATGCTGCCGTTGAAGGCTATGGAGCCGCTGCTCACGCAGCTTGTCGAATTCGACCGGCTGGCGAAACGCTGAAATATTTGCGTCGCGAATTCATATGACCCGCACGCTGAACCTCCTGGCGTTCGTCGTCTTTGCCAGTTCGCTGTTCACGCGCGCGACCGATCCGGTAATCCCGCAGATCGCGCACGGCCTCGATGTCGAGACGGCAACCGCAGCGCTGCTCAGTACGGCTTACAGCCTGCCTTACGCGCTGGTGCAGCCGCTGCTCGGCGCGCTCGCCGACATGTTCAGCAAGGCAAGGCTGATGCTGCTCTGCCTTTTCATCGTCACCGTGGCTTCGATCGGCTGCGGGCTGGCGCCGAATTTCCATCTGCTGATCGCGGGCCGCGTCGTGGCGGGGCTCGCCTCGGGCGGTGTGGTGCCGATCGCGTTCGCGCTGGTCGGCGACCTCGTCCCGGTGCGCGAACGGCAGGTGGCGATGGGCCGCATCCTGTTCGCGATCATGACCGGAAACCTGCTCGGCGCGACCTGCGCCGGCGTGATCGGCGATCTGGTCGGCTGGCGCGGCGTCTTTTTCGCCACCGCCGCTTTCGGCGCGCTGGTGCTGGGCGCATCGGTACCGCGCCTGCGTAGTGATGCGGCGGCGCCCGGCCGCTTCGACTTCTCGATGTTCGTGCCGAACTATCGCGCCATCTTCGAAAATCCGCTGGCCAAGATCTGCTTCGCCGCGGTGTTCCTCGAAGCCGTGTTCATGTACGGCATGTTTCCCTATGTGGCGACGATGCTGCGCCAGGCCGGCGAAGACCGCGCCGCGATCGCTGGCATCGTCATCGCCGGTTTCGGCGTCGGTGGCGCGTTTTACGGCGTGTTCGTGTCGCGGCTGCTGCCCCGGCTCGGCGAAACCAGGATGATGCGCCTCGGCGGCGTCGCCATGGCGTTCACGCTCGTGGTGCTGGCATTGCGCGTGCCGTGGCCGGCCCAGTTCTTTAACTTCGCGCTGCTCGGCTTCGGCTTCTATATGGTGCACGCGGTCATCCAGATTTACGCCAGCGAGCTGGTGCCCTCGGCGCGCGGCTCGGCCATGGCGCTGCACTCGTTTTTCTTCTTTCTCGGGCAGGCGCTGGGGCCGATCGTGTATGGCGCCGGCCTGAACAGCATTGGCCTTGACCCGGTGCTGCTGTTCGGGGCCGTGGTCCTGCTCGGCGTGGGCTTGACTTGCGCGCAATGGCTGCGGCGCCCCGCCGACGCACAATCGGGCGTCTAGCCGCGCCCGCGATAGGGGGCGACGCCCTGGTCGGGCACCCAGACGCCTGCCGGCACCTTTCCCTTTTGCCAGAACACGTCGATCGGCATGCCGCCGCGGGGATACCAATAGCCGCCGATGCGTAGCCACTTGGGCCTGAGCAGCGCGAACAGTTTTTTGCCGATGGCGACGGTGGTGTCCTCGTGGAAGGCGCCGTGGTTGCGGAAGCTCATGAGATAAAGCTTGAGCGACTTCGACTCGACGAGGAAGCGCCCCGGCACATAGTCGATGACCAGATGGGCAAAATCGGGCTGGCCGGTGATCGGGCAAAGGCAGGTGAATTCGGGCGCGGTGAAGCGCGCCAGATAGTCCGTATCGGCGTGCGGATTGGGCACGCGGTCGAGCCGGGCCTGCGCGGGCGAGGCCGGGAGGCGCGTAGGTTGCCCGAGTTGCAGCGGTTTCTTCGCCATTTCCTCCACCTGTCATCGCCCCCGCAGGCGGGCGATCCAGTGATCGCGGGCGTTTGCGATTATCGCAAAGTTTGTGGTTACTGGATGCCCCGCTTTCGCGGGGCATGACAAGGGGAATATTGGCGGCTAGAAAGCCCCGCAAAACCGGGATTCTTCATGACCGCCATCACCGACATCATCGGCCGCGAAATCCTCGACAGCCGCGGCAACCCCACCATCGAAGTCGACGTGACCCTCGAGGACGGCTCGCTCGGGCGTGCCGCCGTGCCCTCCGGGGCCTCGACCGGCGCGCACGAAGCGGTCGAACTGCGCGACGGCGACAAGAAACGCTATTTCGGCAAGGGCGTGCACAAGGCGGTCGATGCGGTCAACACCGAGATCTTCGACGCGCTCGGCGGCATGGACGCCGAGGCGCAGGCCAAGCTCGACGAGACCATGATCGCGCTCGACGGCACGGCGAACAAATCCCGCCTGGGCGCCAATGCCATTCTCGGCGTCTCGCTCGCCGCCGCCAAGGCCGCGGCAATTTCGAAACGCGAGCCGCTGTACCGCTATGTCGGCGGCACCTCGGCGCGGCTGCTGCCGGTGCCGATGATGAACATCATCAACGGCGGGGCGCACGCCGACAAC
>DATJYA010000287.1:0-2146 GCA_035499835.1 Pseudolabrys sp. | reverse complement strand
GGACAAGGTCTGGGTCAGCGACTGGCCGGGCAACGCCATCGTGCGTTTCGATCCGGCGACGGAAAAATTCGACAGCTTCCCCAGCAACCGCGATCGCGCCGACGTGCGGCAGATCCTCGGCCGGCCGGGCGAGGTCTGGGCCGCCGAATCCGGCACCGACCGACTGGTGGCGGTGCGGGAATGATCCTCGCGCGCCGGCGCTTTCTGCAAATGCTTGCGGGCGGTGCGGCCCTGGCGGCAGGCGCGCAGCCGGGCCTTGCCGGTGAGGCGCGTATCGACAAGCTCATCGTCGCCGCGCAGGACCGGAGCGACATTTCGCAGCGGATCGATTTCATCTCCCGCGCGCTCATCGGCACGACTTATCGCGGCTATACGCTGATCGGCGGTCCGCATTCGCCGGAGCAATTCGTCGTGCGCGATGACGCGTTCGACTGCGTTACCTTCTGCGAAACCGTGCTCGCCGCGGCGATCGCCCGCGATCCCAACGCGTTCGAGGCGACGCTGCGGACCATCCGCTACCACAACGGCATCGTGAACTGGTACGAGCGCAACCATTACTTCTTCGAGTGGAGCCGGCATAACGTCGAGAACAAGATCTGCCGGCCGATCACCATGGACGGCGCCATCGATATCGAAAAGACCGTCTATTGGCACAAGGCGCTCGGCCGCCGCCGCTTCGCGATGCGGGTGGTTCCGCGCGACGTCTTCATGGCCGGGACGCCGCTGCTCAAGGACGGCGACCTCGTCGGCTTTGTCACGCAGCGGCCAAATCTGGATTATTTCCACATCGGTTTTGTCGCCTTTGGCGACGACGGCCGTTTCATGTTGCGCCACGCCGCCAAGAGCCGGCACCGTGTGCTCGACGAGCGCATGGACCGCTTCGTCGTCGAGAACCGCGTGCGTTACGTGACGCTGCTGCGGCCCGGGGAGCGCGCTGTATAATCACCATCCGTCCCCGCGGAAGCGGGGACCCAGCTATGACCACAACCTTATGCTTTTCTGGGTTCCCGCTTCCGCGGGAACGAACGGAGTTTAGCTCTTGCCGCGAAGTGTTGCATCGTGGGCGCTTACGCCGCCGCGGCCTTGCCCTCGGCGTGCACCGCTGCGGTGTAGTCGTCCATCAACTGCTTGGTGATGCCGCCGGGATTGAAATTCCACTGGCCGCTGATCTCCGCCACGGCGGTGACTTCCGCCGCCGAGCCGGTGATGAAGCATTCGGAGAAGCTGCTCAATTCTTCCGGCATGATGCGGCGCTCGATCACTTCGAAGCCGCGCTTTTTCGCCAGACCGATGACCGTCTGCCGGGTGATGCCGTCGAGGAAGCAGTCGGCGATCGGGGTGTGAATCTTGCCGTCCTTGACGAAGAAGATATTGGCGCCGGTGCATTCGGCGACGCGGCCCTGCCAGTCGAGCATCATGGCGTCGGCGTAACCGCGGCGCTCGGCGCGGTGCTTGGAGATGGTGCAGATCATGTAGAGGCCGGCGGCCTTCGCCATGCAGGGCGCGGTCTTGGGATCGGGCCGGCGATATTCGGCGAGATCGAGCTTGATGCCCTTGAGCCGCTGCTCGGGATCGAAATAGCTCGGCCATTCCCACGAGGCGATGGCGAGATGGATGGTGTTGTTCTGCGCCGAGACGCCCATCATCTCCGAGCCGCGCCAGGCGACCGGGCGGACATAGGCTTCCTTCTTGCCGTTGCGGTCGACGACCAGCTGCTTGGCGGCGACGATCTCGTCGACGCTGAAGGGGATTTCAAAATCGAGGACCTGCGCCGAGCGCTTGAGCCGTTCGGCATGCTCGCGGGTCTTGAACACCTTGCCGCCATAGGCGCGCTCGCCCTCGAACACGCAGCTTGCATAGTGCAGGCCGTGGGAGAGGACGTGCAGGTTGGCCTCGTGCCAGGGCACCAGCTTGCCGTCGTACCAGATCATGCCCTCGAGGCGGTCGTAGGATTGTGCAGCCATGATCTTCTCCTTTTCGCACCCTCGTCAGGCGCCCGCCGCGTTTATTTGCCGCCTTGATGGCGCATTTTGCGCGTCCATTCCAACACTTTGCTTCGCCGGGCAACACCCGGTATGGATAGGTCCGATCCGGACCTAACCGGACGAAGCGACCGTTTCGGCACGATCATTTCGTCCTCGATGGC
>DATJYA010000286.1:0-3412 GCA_035499835.1 Pseudolabrys sp. | reverse complement strand
TTTCAGACATAATTTCCGCGAGCGGACGCTAAAGCTCGGGCCGGCGCGGCCCTCCCGCTTCCTGCGCACGCTGCAAACCAATCTGGCGCTCCCGCCATATTACGAACAGGCCGGCGCCGGCGACGATGATCCCGCCGACATAGACCAGCACGCTCGGCAACTCGCCGAACAGCCAGTAGCCGAGCAGCAGAGCCCACAGCATCGAGGTGTAGTCGAACGGCGCCACCACCGAGGCGGTGGCGTGGCGATAGCTTTCGGTGAGGAAAATATGGCCGACGCCGCCGAACACGCCGAGCATGATCAGCATGACGGTCTCGGAAGCGGTCGGGCTGTGCCAGGCAAACGGCAGCGTCGCCGCGCCGGCAAGCGCGATGCCGAGGGAAAAAAAGAACACGATCGAAGACGTCGCCTCGCTCTGCGTCAGCCGCCGAGTCTGGATCACAGTGCTGGCGTTAAAAAAGGCCGAGATCAGCGCCAGCACGGAACCGACCGCGGCCGCGGTCGCAGCGCCGGAATTCGCATAGTGTTTGATGTCGAATTGCGGGATCAGCATCACGATCACGCCGACAAAGCCGACCATGACCGCGGTCCAGCGATAGACACGGACACGCTCCTTGAGAACGATGGCGGCGAGGGCCACCGTGATCAATGGCGATGCAAACGATATTGCGGTGGCATCCGCCAGCGGCAGACGAGCCAGCGCCGAGAAATTGGTGAACATGCCGCCGACGCTGAGCGAGGCACGGCCGAGATGACCGAACGGCCGCTCGGTGCGCACGGCGACCATCAATTCGCCGCGCCAGGCATAGATCAACAGCACCGGAATGATCGCAAAAACGCCGCGAAAGAACACCACCTGCCCGACCGGCGCCACGTCGCCCAGTTGCCGCACCAGGGCCGACATCGCAGCGAACAAAAGTGCCGAGATCAGCTTGAAGCCGATGGCCTTGAACAGATTCATTGCGTCCGGCTTATAGCAGCCCCCGCGGCGCGACGCCCACAACCGCCGCTCCAGGGCGCGACTTATTCAGGCTTTTTCTGCGGCGCTTTGAGCCCTTCGACAGCCGGCAGCGATTTGATGTAGGCCGCGATCGCCATGCGGTCGCCCGCGGTCAGCTTCGAGGTGTTGGCGACAACCTCGATCATGCTGCCGCCGACCAAGCCGGCGTCGGGCGTCAGGCCGTCGGCAAGCGTGCCGGCGATATCCTGCTCGCTCCAGTCCTTGAGCTTGAATTGGGTGATATTGGGAACACCGCCCTGCCCGTCCGGGCTTGGTCCGCCGGTGAACCGCAGACTTTCGATCACGGCGCCGAAAGCGTTGCGCGGCGAATGGCATTCCGCGCAATGACCGGGCCCGTTGACCAGATAGGCGCCGCGATTCCATTGCGCCGATTTCGCCGCGTCGAGCCTGAGCGGTTCGTCGCCGATGAACAGCAATTTCCAGAGGCCGACCGCGCGGCGGATGTTGAACGGAAAGCGCAGATCGTGGTCGCGCACACGCCCCGCGACCGCCGGCAGCGTCTTCAAATAAGCAAACAGGTCGCGCAGGTCGTCGTCACGCATGTTGCGATACGAGGTGTAGGGAAATGCGGGAAAGAGATGCTCGCCCGCCGGCGAGACGCCTTTGGTCATGGCGGTGATGAACGCACTCTCGTTCCAACCGCCGATGCCGTCTCGCGGATCGGACGAAATATTGGGCACGTAAAACGTGCCGAACGGCGAGTTCAGCGCGAGCCCGCCGCCAAGCCTGGTCGGGTCGTTCTGCTTGGGCACCGCATGACAGGATGAGCAGCCGCCTGCGTAAAACATTTCGCGGCCGTTGGCGAGATCGGGCGTGTGCGGCCCAATCGCGGTCACGGGGCCCGCGGGGATCGTGAGCACCCAGAACGCGGCGGCCAACACCGCGGCAAGGACGACCAGAACGATCAGCCACCGAATCATCGGTTCCCCCGGAAGCACCATTCGCTTGTACACGGGATAAACATCGGCGGCCTCGTCTGCGTTCGTGTCGGAAAGCCACTCATCGCTTTCACAATCGGCACGTGCATTTGGCAGCGTGCGTCCTTAAATCTAGTATTGAATAATCAACGCCATTCCGGTGTTACAGATCATTGACACACACGGAATCCGCTTTCCCCCCAATTCACGTGGAGGCTGTCCCATGATTCGCGTTGTCTCGGCCCTTTCGGCTACGGCAATCCTGCTCGTGGCTGGCGCGCAGACCTCGGTCGCGCAGACCGCGCCCGCCCAAATTGTCAAGGAACGGCAGGACGCCATGAAGAAGATGTGGCCCGGTTACTACAAGGACATCGCCACCACGGTACGCTCCGGCAGCCCCGATTTGACCGTCGTCGCAACCAAGGCCGTACAGGCGAGCGCGCACGTAAAGGAAACGGCGCAGCTCTTTCCGCCGGGAACGGGCCGCGACGTCGTGCCGACGACGCGCGCGAAGCCGGAGATCTGGACCCAGCGGGCGGATTTTGAGGCCGCGCTGACAGCATTGATCGACGCGACCAATGCAATAGGCGACGACGCCAAGAAAGGCGACGTTGAGAAGGTCAAAGCAGACTGGACGAACCTGGCGAAAGCTTGCGGCACCTGCCATGGCGGCCCGGAGAAATCCGGCGGCAAATTCCGTTTCGAGGAAGATTAGTCAGGCGCGGCGGCTTGCCGCAATCGCCGCCCAGATGCGCTGCGGCGTCGCCGGCATGTCGATATGGCGGATGCCGTAAGGGCGCCACAGTGCATCGACGACGGCGTTGATGATCGCGGGACAGGAGCCGATGGCGCCCGCCTCGCCTGCGCCTTTGACGCCAAGCGGATTGTTCCTGCACGGCACGTTCTGCGTCTCGAAGACGAAGGATGGCACGCTGTCCGCGCGCGGCAGCGCATAGTCCATCAGCGTCGCGCTGAGCAATTGGCCGGACGCTTCATCGTAGACGGTATCTTCCATGAGCGCCTGGCCGAGGCCCTGCACCGTGCCGCCGTGCACCTGCGCAGCCAGCAGCAGCGGATTGAGCGTGGCACCGAAATCGTCGACCACGACGTAATTGAGAATGGTGACAGCGCAGGTCGCCGGATCGATTTCGATCTCGGCGATATGGGTGCCGTTCGGATAGGTCGGTTCGCCGGGCGTGAACGTATCGGCGGCGGTCAGGTTTTCCCTGCCCTTGCCGGCCGCCTGGGCCGCGATTTCGGCAAATGAAATGGTGCGATCGGTGCCGACCACGCGCACGCGGCCGTCGGCGATTTCCAGATCGCCGGGCGCGGCCTCCAGCGCGTCGGCTGCCAGGCGCTTGATTTCGCCGGCGAGCTTCTTGCTGGCGCGGTCAACGGAGACGCCGCCGACGGGGATCGAGCTTGAGCCACCGGTGCCGGCGCCGGTGGCAATAGTGTCGGTGTCGCCCTGCAC
>DATJYA010000285.1:0-2272 GCA_035499835.1 Pseudolabrys sp. | reverse complement strand
GACGTCACCAAGGGCGCCATCATCTTCGACGGCAAGGAAGTGCAGGATCTGTCGCCCAACGAACTGGTGCGCCGCGGCTGCATCCAGGTGATGGAAGGCCGCCAATGCTTTGCGCATCTGACGATTGAAGAAAATCTGCTCACCGGCGCCTTCACCCGCCGCGACGGCTCCGCCGCGATCAAGCGTGACATGGAGATGGTCTATAACTACTTCCCCAAGCTCTCCGAGCGCAGGGAGTCCCTGGCCGGCTATACCTCCGGCGGCGAGCAGCAGATGTGCGCCATCGGCCGCGCGCTGATGTCGCGGCCGAAGATGATCCTGCTCGACGAGCCGTCGATGGGGCTCGCGCCGCAGATCGTCGAAGAGATTTTCGAGATCGTCAAGGATCTGAACGAGCGCGAAGGGGTGTCGTTCCTGCTTGCCGAGCAGAACACGCACATGGCGCTGCGCTTTGCCCGCTACGGCTACATTCTCGAGAACGGCCGTGTGGTGATGGACGGCGAGGCCAAATCGCTGGCCGAGAACGAGGACGTCAAGGAATTCTACCTCGGCATCTCCGAGGGCCGGCGCAAATCCTTCCGCGAAGGCAAGCATTACCGCCGGCGCAAACGCTGGCTGGCCTGAGTTAATGCCCGACCATTACGACTCCCTGGAAAGCCGCCCGCCTGTGCTGCGCGACAGTGAGGAATGCGCGGTGCTGTCCAAGGTCGTCGCCCACGCGATGACCGCGCCGGGATGGGCGAAACATCTCGCCGGCATCAAGGCGCACGACGTCAATTCACGCGAAGCGCTGGCCAAATTGCCGGTGCTGCACAAGTCGGACCTTGCGGCGCTGCAGAAAGACCATCCGCCCTTCGGCGGCCTCAATGTCGCGCCGCCGGCCAAGTCGCGCCGGCTATTGATGTCGCCGGGTCCGGTCTTCGAGCCGGAAGGTCACGACAAGGACCGTTACGGCACCGCGCGCGCGCTCTACGCTGCCGGCTTCCGTGCCGGCGATATCGTGCACAACGCCTTCTCCTATCACCTGACGCCGGGCGCCTATATTCTCGAATCCGGCTGCGAGGCGCTCGGCTGCGCGGTAATCCCCGGCGGCGTCGGCAATACCGAGCAGCAGCTTGAGGCGATCGCGCATTACAAACCGAGCGGTTATGTCGGCACGCCGGATTTCCTGAAGATCCTGCTCGATACCGCCGCCAAGACCGGCAAGGACGTCTCCTCGATCAAGCGCGGGCTGGTCTCCGGCGCGGCGCTGCCAGCCTCGCTGCGCGAGGAGCTTGGCCGCCGCGGCGTCGCCGTGCTGCAATGCTATGCCACCGCCGAGCTCGGCGTCATCGCCTACGAGAGCGAGGCACCCGCGCGCTCTCAGGCCAAGTGGGAACCGGTTGGCCGCCCGGAGAGCGCGCCAATCCAAAATGATGGCATGATCGTCAACGAAACCGTCGTCGTTGAGATCGTGCGCCCGGGCACCGGCGATCCGGTGCCCGAGGGCGACGTCGGCGAGGTGGTGGTCACCTCGTTCAACCCCGACTATCCGATGATCCGCCTCGGCACCGGCGACCTCTCCGCGCTGCTGCCCGGCGTTTCGCCCTGCGGCCGCACCAATGCGCGCATCAGGGGCTGGATGGGGCGCGCCGACCAGACCGCCAAGGTCAAGGGCATGTTCGTGCACCCCAAGCAGATCGCCGAGGTGGCGGCGCGCAATCCGCAACTCAAGCGGCTGCGCCTCGTCGTCACCCGCGACAACGAGCAGGACACGATGACGCTGCTGGCCGAATGCGCCGCCCCCGACGCCGCGCTCGAAGGCGCCGTCGCCGCCTGCCTGCAATCGGTCACCAAGCTCAAGGGCGCGGTGAAGCTGGTTGCGCCCGGCACGCTGCCTAATGATGGCAAGATCATCGCCGACGAGCGCCCGGTCGCCTGAGCGCTTGACCGGGCGTACGGTTTGCCGCTCATTGCGGCCATGACCGATCTCCCGCCCAAGCCGCTGGACCACCCGCCGGTCCTGCCGCGCCGCATCGGCGTGTTGCTGGTCAATCTCGGCACGCCGGACGCGACGGACTACTCGTCGATGCGGCGCTACCTGAAGGAGTTTCTCTCCGACCGCCGCGTCATCGAGGAGAACCGCGTCAAATGGTGGCTGATCCTCAATCTCATCATTCTGACGGTGCGCCCCGGCCGCAAGGGCCGCGACTACGACAAGATCTGGAACAAGGAGCGCAACGAGTCCTTCCTCAAGACCATCACCCGCGCGCAGGCGGAGAAGCTGACCGCG
>DATJYA010000284.1:0-2875 GCA_035499835.1 Pseudolabrys sp. | reverse complement strand
CATTATGTCGAGCGCGTCGGCGCCAACGGCAGCGCGCATTATGTGGTTGAGGATTTCAGAGGCCGGCGGCATCACTACCCGCCGCCGCTCTAGCGCACGCGCTAGTTTGGCAACAGGTCGTATACGGCCGACGCGATCGCGAGGCTGCCAAAGCCGATGAACACGACAGCAATCGCCGCCTGCCAGACATAGGCCGCGTCGCGCCGCAGGGCCGCCACTACATTTTTGCTTTTCATCTGGCCGGTCGCTCCGAAGAAATCGCCGTCGCCAAAGCCAATCTACGCTCTGGCGACTCATCCGGCTCATAATTTGTACATTAAAATCAGCGGGAAATCTGGCAAAGCCGCATGGCAGCCATGAGGGAATAAAAATGGCGCGCCCTAGGGGATTCGAACCCCTGTTACCGCCGTGAAAGGGCGATGTCCTAGGCCTCTAGACGAAGGGCGCTGAATTCCGGGGAGGTATAAAGAGCTTCGTCGTGAGCGGCAACCGGTTCGGTACTACCACTTGCCGACATTCGGCATCGATTTCCACGGTTCCTGCGGCGGCTTGGCGTCGCCCTTCTGCAGCAGCTCAATGGAGTGCTTGTCGGGCGAGCGCACGAAGGCCATGACCCCGTCGCGCGGCGGGCGGTTGATGGTGACGCCGGCATCCATCAGCTTTTTGCAGGTCGCATAGATATCGTCGACCTCGAAGGCGAGGTGGCCGAAATAGCGTGCCTCGCCATAGTCTTCGGTGTCCCAATTGTAGGTCAGTTCCACCTCGGGCGCCGGCCGTCCCTTTTTCTTGCTGTCTTCGACCATGCCGACATCGTCGCCGCCGGCGACGAAGACCAGCGTGTAGCGGTTCTTCTCGTCCACGCGCCGCCGGGTTTCCTTGAGCCCAAGCTTGTTGCAGTAGAAATCAAGCGCTGCATCGAGATTGCGGACGCGCAGCATGGTGTGCAGATATCGCATAATGAACCTCTTGCTTGGGGCGGGCGGTGAGCGGCCCGCATGATATAATGATCGCGCCCGATCTTGAAACGGCGATTGTCGGCCTGCGCGAGCGGTTCGATGCCGCGACCTGCATCCTGCCGTTTACCGGGGCGGGAATCTCGACCGAATGCGGCATCCCCGATTTCCGCTCGCCCGGCGGGTTCTGGACCAGAAATCAGCCGATTGCGTTCGACGCTTTTGTCGCCAGCCAGGACATGCGCAACGAGGCCTGGCGGCGGCGCTTCGCCATGCAGGACGATTTGAGCAAGGCCAGACCTGGCCGCGGCCATCTGGCGCTGGCGAGCCTCTATCGCGCCGGCCAGGCGCCGGCGCTGGTGACGCAGAACATCGACAATCTGCATCAGGCCTCGGGTGTTGCGGCGCAGGATGTCGTTGAACTGCATGGCAATACCACCTATGCCCTCTGTCTCGATTGCGGTGAACGCTACGAGCTTGGCTGGGTCAGGCAACGCTTCGAGGCGCACGGCGAGCGTGCGCCCGATTGCAGCTGCGGCGGCTTCATAAAGACCGCAACTGTTTCATTCGGTCAGGCAATGCCGAGCGAAGCGATGCAACGCGCCGAGCAACTCACCATGCGATGCGACCTGTTTCTCGCCATCGGTTCGTCGCTGGTGGTGTGGCCGGCCGCGGGATTTCCACTGATGGCGAAACGCAATGGCGCCGCGCTCGTCATCATCAATCGCGAGCCGACGGAATTCGACGCGCTTGCGGATCTCGTCGTGCGTCAAGACATCGGCGACGTGCTCGAGCCTTTCATCGCCCACTGATTCGTCGCGCGTTACGCTGTGCACAGGGCTGTGCGCAAGCGAATTTTGCGCTTTCCGCCGCACCGGCGGGTGTTATCTTGAATTTGCAGATTCGTTGAAGCGCCCTTGAAGAGGCGCCTGGAAAGCGGCGGCGTGCGGCGTCATGGCGTCGGACGGGGTTGAATCAAAAATGCCTGGCAGCAATCTCCGACCGGGAACGGTTCGAGACCTCGTCGACGAAACAGCAGCCAACCTCATCGAGTTGGCAGGCGTCATCAAGTGGTTCGACGTCTCCAAGGGATTTGGCTTCATCATTCCCGACAACGGCATGCCGGACGTGCTCCTGCACGTGACCTGCCTGCGCCGCGACGGATTTCAGACTGCCTACGAGGGCGCCCGCGTCGTCTGCGAAGTCCTGCAGCGTCCCAAGGGCTTGCAGGTCTTCCGTGTCCTGTCGATGGACGAGAGCACGGCGATCCACCCGGCGCAGATGCCGCCGCCGCGCACCCACGTCACGGTGACGCCGACCAGCGGTCTCGAGCGCGCGCAGGTCAAATGGTTCAACCGGTTGCGCGGCTTCGGTTTCTTGACTCGGGGCGAGGGCACGCCGGACATCTTTGTGCACATGGAGACATTGCGCCGCTACGGCATCGCCGAACTTCGGCCGGGGCAGACCGTCTTGGTGCGCTTCGGGCCCGGCCCGAAAGGATTGATGGCGGCCGAGGTTCGCCCCGACGGCGGCCCGCTCGGTCTGGCGTCGCACTGACCCGTCGCCTTTTGTCCTTTTATTATCCCGTCTGACGTCGATCGGATCGGTTTTTCCGGTTGCTGCAGGACGTTGGCCCGCGTAAAGGCGAGCCGCATGCCTGCACTGAGCCGCCTCATCGTTCTTCTCATTGTACTCGTCGTGGCCGGCCCGGTGCGGCCGGCGGCGCTGCAGACGCTGGAGATCGCCAGCAAGACCGGCGTGCACAGCTTCGCCGTGGAAATGGCCGTGACCGAAGCCGAGCGGGAGAAAGGGCTGATGTTCCGCAAGGAATTGCCCGAAGGGCAGGGCATGCTGTTCGACTTCCACCAGGAGCAGGAAGTCGCCTTCTGGATGCAGAACACCTACATCCCGCTCGATATGAT
>DATJYA010000283.1:0-7408 GCA_035499835.1 Pseudolabrys sp. | reverse complement strand
GTTCTCGGCGCGGGCGGCGAGGATCGCGGCGCGCAGCCGCGGATTGAAGGCCGGGTCGGGCATGCCCATCTTGGCCGCCACGGTGATTTCGCGCGCCAGCTTGGAAAACAGTTTGGAGCGCGCCTTATCCGCGCGCCCCTTCTTGTGCATGATGTTCTTGAACTGGGAATGGCCGGCCATGATACGACGAGGTTGATGAAATTCAGGCGGCTATATAGGCCGGGACGCTGAGAAAATAAATATCAGATCGTGGCCGCGGCGACGTCGCGCAGGATGGCGTCGATGCGCCGGGCGACCTTGGCGACGTTGCCGTGGACGCGCGCCTTATAGCGGGTGACGGCGTCGCGATCGACCATGAAGAACTTCTTTTCCGCGTAGGTGCGGCCGAAAATATCGATCAGCATGCTGCGGAACTTGCCGGAGACGATGCGTGGGCTACCCGCCGACGGCTGCTCGGCATAGGCGGCAAGTTCCGCCGATGTAAGCGCGCACAGCAAGGGCGCCAGCCGCGCCGAATAGACCTGGCGGTGCTGCTGGATCATCTGGATGGTGCGGTCGAGTGGCAGTTCGCTCGCGATCTCGGCGTCGATCTGCAGCGGATCGTCGAGGCTCGGCGTCGCGAGCGGAAACTGGTCTATCAGCCAGTCGCCGAGATGCACCACGTTCCTGCGGCCGCGGCCGTAGAGCAGCGCGTCGTCCTCATAACGCGCGAACCAGATGTCGAGCCGGTCGAGCAGGCGGTCGAGCGACGCGCGCGGCAGCAATTCGCGGTATTGCGTGCCGAATATGCCGATCGCCGCCCTGGCGCGCGAGACGATGTCGAGCACTTCCTCGCCGATGAGCGGCTGGAACAGGCTGTTGCCGGTGCCGAGCACGACCAGGTCGTATTTGGCGCGCGCCCGGTCGAGCGTAGCGAAGGTCAGATGATGCACCTCGGCCTCGCCCGGGAGCAGCGCGTTGATCATGTGATAACCGAGGCGGCTGCCGAGATCGCCGGCGTCGCTGCCGGAAATGACCGCGACGCTGCACGGCGCCACCGGCTTGAGGCGCTCGGTCGGCGTCAACCGCATCAGCATCTGCCGCTCGTCCACCGGCGTCGTGCATTCGATGCGGAAGCCGTGGCGGTCGAACAGCAGCGCCAGATCGTAGAAGCTGTAGTGATTGACGAAGCCGAACGCGGTGCGGCCGCGGATCTGGCTTTTTTTCTCGCCGAAGTCGGTTGGATGATAGCTCAGCACCACGTCGCGCCGGCAGAAGCGCAGATGCGTGAACAGGCTGTCGGCATCGGCAACGCCTTCCAGCGCGCCGAGTATGACGATGATGTCGGCCTGCGCCGCGGCCTTGGTGGGAAATTCGCCCGCAAGATCACGCGCAGTGTAGATGCAGCCGTGCGGAGTCAGAGGTTGCAGGGCGGGGTTGCGGCCAAGCTCGAGCACGCGCGCGCCGGCGGGAACGAATTGCGCGGCAAGTTCCGCCCGCAAGTCGCGCGCGACGGCTTCCGTCCCCACCGGCAAGGAGACGGCGGTCGGCATCTCCAGCGCGAGATTGCGATTGACGTGAAGTCCCATGCCCGCCCTGTGCCGAGGCCGCGATGCCGTACCCCGCACGTGCCGGCGAATCATTGCCCTCAACCGAATCATCGGCGCGAGTCGCGGTCAATATTTCTGTTTGAATTTCTGTTTGGTCGAACTCAAATGCCGCCGGGCTTTGCAGCCTTCCTTTGCACACCTTCGCGCAACCTGTACAATGCGAAAAGTCCGTTATTCCGGCGACAAGGGTGATGTCATGTCCAGGTTTGCGCTCGTCTTCGCGCTTGGTGCTTTGTTCTCCGCGCCCGCTTTCGCCCAGCATTCGAACATGGGCGATATGGGCGGCATATGGATATGGGCCTGGTCGATTCAATGACCCGAATGAACAACGACATGCCGAAGGAATCGGCCGGCAGCGTTGACGCGGATTTCGTGAAAATGATGATCCCGCACCATCAGGCCGCCGTCGACATGGCCAAGGTGGAACTCGCGAAGGGCAAGGACCCGACACTTCGCAAGCTTGCCGAGGACATCATCGCGGCTCAGGAAAAAGAAATCGCGTTGATGACAGGCTGGCTCAAGGCCAACAACATAAAGTAAGGACGCTACCAGAAATCCGGGCGCGCCTCTTCGAGGACGCCGCCGAGACGCACAACGCCGACCTGCGTCGCAAGCCCGGCGCCGTCGGTCTCGACCGCAAGCCCGCACAGGGTCGCCGGGCCGTTCGCCGGTTCGAATTTGCTGCCCGGCACCTTGCGCAGGAAACGCGTGAGCGGCTCGTCCTTGTTCATGCCGATGACGGATTCGAAATCGCCGGTCATGCCGGCGTCTGAAACAAAGGCCGTGCGCCCCGGCAGGATGCGGTGATCGGCGGTCGGCGCGTGCGTGTGCGTGCCGACGACAAGGCTGGCGCGGCCGTCGACGAAGAAGCCCATCGCCTGCTTCTCGCTGGTCGCTTCCGCGTGCATATCGATCACGATGGCGTCGGCGCCGGCGCCGAGCGCACAGGTTGACAGCTCGCGCTCGACCGCGGCGAAGGGATCGTCGAGCGGATCCATGAAGATGCGGCCCATGGCGTTGATGATGAGCGCGCGCTTGCCGTTCTTGGTATCGACGAGCGCCGCGCCACGGCCGGGCGTGCCAGCGGGATAATTGAGCGGACGGACCAGACGCGGTGCCCGCTCGATGAACACCAGCGCCTCGCGCTGGTCCCAGGCGTGATTGCCGAGCGTGACGGCGTCGGCGCCGGCGTCGATCAGCTCGTTGTAGATCGTTTCGGTGATGCCGAAGCCGCCGGCGGCATTCTCTCCGTTGACGACGACAAGATCGAGCTTCCAGTCGGCGATAAGCCCCGGCAGACGCGCCGTGACGGCGGCGCGGCCCGAGCGCCCGACCACGTCGCCGATGAACAGGATGCGCATTTCGACTATGGCCCGCGGGAATCAATGACCTCACGTTCGGTTAGCACGAGATCGAGCCGTTCGTCGCGCTCCGTTGCGGGCACCTCACTGATTTCCTGCGCCGCAAAGGCGATGCCGATGGCGATGACTTTCTTCCCGGCGCGCAGGCGCCGGAGGGTCATGTCGTAATAGCCCGCGCCGTAGCCGATGCGGTGCCCGGTGCGGTCGAAGGCGGCGAGCGGCACGAGGAGAATATCGGGCGCGACTTCGGCAGCGTCCGCCGTCGGCTCGCGGATGCCCCACTGCCCACTCTTGAGCGGCGCGCCGAAGGCCCACGCGCGCATGGTCAGCGGTCGCCCGCGTCCGGCGATCGCCGGCAGCGCCAGTTGCGCGCCCGCATCGGCGAGCCTGCGCATCAGCGGCAGCGGATTGATCTCGGATCGCATCGGCGAATAGCCGGAAACGATCGTGCCAGGCGCGATTGCCACCGGGAAGGCGCGGTTCGCAATCGCTTCGGCGGCCGCCTGCCGCTCCGCCGCCGGCAATGCGTCGCGCCGCGCCAGCGCCGCGACGCGCAGTGCCGCTTTTGTCTGATCGCTATCGGCGGGATCGGTCATCGATTGAAAGTGCGGAGCCGCGATGGCCGTTGGAGTTTCGATCCCGGGTTCCCTACGAAAGTAGGTGGGCGCCATATGTCCGAGCCCACGGGCCCGGTCAGGGACAGCTCCCTTAAGGATCGATAAGGCCCCGGGGATTTGTACTCCTGACGCACCTCGCAGCCCCGCGGGCCTGAATGTAGTGCCGATCGTGGATCAACGCCACCGCGTCGGCGGCCGCTACAGCAATCCGGCTGCGGCGTAGTACTTTTGATAGATCGGCTCGCGAACGAACAGCAGGTCAAGCTGCAGAATGAAATTCGTTCCGATTCGGTGCAACTCGCAGAAATCGACGCACCGAAAACCGAGCGCGGTGACGGCGGCAACGACCTCGCCGAACAGCGGCGCCCCCCTGTTGTAGTTCAATATTGACGTCTCGATGATGAGCGCCTGGGCGTGCGACAATGCATCGGGGCCGCCGGCAATCACGTCGAGTTCGGCGCCCTGCACGTCAATCTTGATTAGATCCGGTGGATCGAGCTTTTGGGCCGCAACAAGCGAATCAAGCCGCGATGTGACGACCTTTCGCGTGGTGTAGCCCGAACCCGTATAGTGAACGGTATTCTCCCGATAAAGCGAGGCGCCGGTCGCAACGACTTCGTTCGGCGCAAAAAACGATCGTTCGACGCCGTCTTCGTGACCAAGGACCGCAATAAAGTAGCGGTTAGCCGATTGCTTGAGAATTGCCGCGTTGTCCGGGTTTGCCTCGAACATCACGCACTCGGCCGCGGGAAAAATCTTTTTGACCGCGCTCGACCAATAACCGTGATAGGCGCCGATATCGTACACGACGCGAGGCCGCCAGCCGAGGTCGCGCAAACGCCCAAGGGCATCCTGGTGGGAAAAGACTTCCGTCGGCGGCGGCGGGCTGATCAGGCGCCGCCAGATCCGCGCAGGCAACTTCTTAAATTGCATTCGGCTAGCCTACCACGATACCGCTGCCGTTCGGTACCGTCTGGTTGAGCTTGCGGGTAATACCTTCGATGCGCTCGGCCGCCGAATTGAAGGCGTGTACCACGGCGCTCGAGGCCGCCTTGGCGCGGTCGGCCGCGACCGCGCGAGCATCCTGCAAGGCGGCGATTTCGTCTTGCAGCGATCGGGTGCGGCGCTCCGCCTCGGCAAGTTCGTCGGCGATCATCAGCGCCGCCATTACGGTGAGGCGGGTGTCCCCGATCTCGCCGAATTTCGCTCGCAGGTCGATGATGCGCTGATCGAGATTCTTCGCCAGCTCCTGCAGATGTTCCTCCTGCCCATCTTCGCAGGCGAGGCGAAACTGGCGACCGGCAATGGTGGCTGTTACTTGCGCCATATCACTTTCCCCGGCGCATGATCTCTTCCGAAAGCCGGCTCCCGCTTTCCGGGATCATGCACTACTCACGGCCATTCAACACGGACTGGATCGAGGCAATCGCGGTGTCGAGACGCTGCGCTATCTCGCGGTTGGCGGCCTCGAGCTTGCGCGAGCGCGCGGTCTCGCCGTCGAGCGCTTCGGCAAGCCGCGTACGATCTAGCCCGAGCGCTTGTAACTGGCTCGCCAACCCTTCTTCGTTGCGATCGGCGTCTTTGCGCCGCTCGACCGCGGCGTCGAGCGCGTCGAGCGCCAGTGCCAGACGCTTCACCGCGACATCGATTTCGCTTTGCTCACTCATCGCCTTTTTCCGCACCCAAAAACTCTTGCGGCGGCAAAGATTTAGGCGAAAAATCTTACGTGCTGCACGACCCCGGCGTCAACGCCGGAGGATGGAGTTGCCCACGCCTTTTCGTGCCACCTGTGCATGGGTCATCGGCACCGGGTCCGTCACATTGACTCAAGGGCCTGCCATGCTATCCACCGCGCCAAACAGGCCTTTTCCATGAGCACAAACGCATCGAGGCTCGCCGTTATGCCTGCGGAGCCCCTTCCCGCCGTCGCACACGCGGACATGGCGAACGCCATCCGTGCGTTAGCGATGGATGCGGTCGAGCAGGCGAAATCCGGCCATCCCGGCCTGCCGATGGGCGCCGCCGATGTGGCGACGGTGCTGTTCACGCAATTTCTGAAATTCGATCCCGCCGATCCGGCCTGGCCCGATCGCGACCGCTTCGTGCTCTCGGCCGGTCACGGCTCGATGCTGATCTACGCGCTGCTGTACCTCACCGGCTACGAAGCCGTGACCATCGACGAGATCAAGCGCTTCCGCCAGATCGACTCGAAGACGCCGGGGCATCCGGAATACGGCCACACGCCCGGCGTCGAGACCACCACCGGCCCGCTCGGCCAGGGGCTCGCCAATGCGGTGGGCATGGCGATTGCCGAGCGGCATCTGGCGGCGGAATTCGGCTCGATCGTCGATCACAAGACCTACGTGCTCGCCTCCGACGGCGATCTGATGGAAGGCATCAGCCAGGAAGCCATCGCGCTCGCCGGGCATTTGAAACTCAACCGCCTGATCGTGCTGTTCGACGACAACGGCATTTCCATCGACGGCGCGCTGTCGCTCAGCGACAGCGTCGATCAGGTCAAGCGATTCGAAGCGGCCGGTTGGGCGGCGTCGCGCGTCGACGGTCACGATCCGGCGGCGATTGCCGCGGCGCTGGAGAAGGCGCAGGCGAGCGACAGACCGGTGCTGATCGCCTGCAAGACGACGATTGGCTTCGGTGCTCCGACCAAAGCGGGCAAGGCCTCGTCGCACGGTTCGCCCCTCGGCGCCGACGAGATCAAGGGCGCGCGCGAGCGTCTCGGCTGGACCTCCGCGCCGTTTGAAATTCCCGCCGGTATCTTGTCGGCCTGGCGCGTTGCCGGCCAGCGGTCGAAGACGGCGCATGCCGACTGGAAGAAGCGCCTTGGCGCGCTCGAAGGAGCAATGCGCGCCGAACTCGAACGGCGGCTGCGCGGTGACCTGCCGCAGCAGGCGCTCGCTAACGCCGTGCGTGCGGTGAAGGACAAACTCGCCGCCGCGCCCAAGGACATGGCGACGCGCTCGGCGTCCGAATTCGCACTGGAGAGTCTCGTCCCGGCGCTGCCGGAAATGATCGGCGGCTCCGCGGATCTGACCGGGTCCAACAACACCCGCACCAAATCGATGACGGTGTTGTCCGCCGCCGACTATTTCGGCCGCTTCATCCATTACGGCATCCGCGAGCACGGCATGGCCGCGGCGATGAACGGCATGGCGCTGCACGGCGGCATCATCCCCTATTCCGGCACGTTCCTGGTTTTCTCCGATTACTGCCGGCCGGCCATTCGCCTCGCGGCGCTGATGGGCGAGCGCGTCATCCACGTCATGACGCATGACTCGATCGGCCTCGGCGAGGACGGGCCGACACACCAGCCGGTCGAGCAGCTCGCCGCGCTGCGCGCCATTCCTGATCTGCTGGTGTTCCGCCCGGCCGACGCGGTGGAGACCATCGAGTGCTGGCAGCTGGCGCTGCAAGCGCGCGCACGGCCGAGCGTGCTGGCGCTGACGCGGCAGAACCTGCCGCAGCTCAGCCAGAATTTTCTCGACAGCAACCGCTGCGCCGCCGGCGCCTATGAGATCGCCGCGGCGCAAGGCAAGGCGCAGGTGTCGATCTTCGCCACCGGCTCGGAAGTGGCCATCGCCGTCGAAGCCAAGAAGCTGCTGGCGGCCAAAGGCGTTGCCGCGCGCGTGGTGTCGGTGCCCTGCTTCGAGCTGTTGCTCGAGGCGCCCGAGGCCGCCCGCCACGCCATCATCGGCAGCGCGAAAGTTAACGTCGGCGTCGAAGCTGCGGTGCGCCAGGGCTGGGACGCCATCATCGGCTCCGACGGCGGCTTTGTCGGCATGACCGGTTTCGGCGCCAGCGCGCCCTACAAGGATCTCTACAA
>DATJYA010000282.1:0-3389 GCA_035499835.1 Pseudolabrys sp. | reverse complement strand
CCGCCGCGTCATCGGCTATTGGGCCTGGGAATTGCCGAAGCTGCCGCCGCTGTGGGCCCGGGGCTTTCGCTTTGTGCATGAGATCTGGGTGCCCAGCACCTTCACCCGCGACGCCATCGCCGGCGCGACCGGCCTGCCGGTTCGCGTGGTGCCCCACCCGCTGCCGAAACGGCCGGTGACGCCGGACATGCGCGGCAAGCTCGGGCTGCCGCGCGACGCCCTGATCGCGCTCAATGTGTTTCATCTCGGTTCCGCCTATACGCGGAAAAATCCGCTCGCCGCCGTCGCCGCGTTCCGCAAGGCCTTCGGCGAAGCCGGCCGCGAACTGCTGGTGATCAAGCTGATCGACAATGGCGGTCACGGCGTGCGGCACGAACTCGACGCGGCCATCGCCGGCAGCAGCAATATCCGCCTGATCGAGGGCACGCTGCTGGAAGCGGACATGACCGGGCTGATCGCCGCCGCCGATATCGTCATTTCGCTGCATCGCTCCGAAGGCTTCGGCCTGGTGCCGGCGCAGGCCATGGCGCTGGGCAAACCGGTCATCGCCACCGGCTGGTCGGGCAACCTCGATTTCATGACCGAGCGCAATTCGGCGCTGGTCTCCTACACGCTGGTGCCGGTGCGCGATTCCGAAGGCACTTTCGATCCTGCCGGCCAGCAATGGGCCGAGCCCGACATATGCCACGCCGCCGAATGGCTGCGGCGGCTTGCCGCGAGCCCGGAAATGCGCGTGCGTATGGGCGCCACCGCCGCCGTCGATGTCAACGCCCAGCTTTCCCCGGAGAAATTCGCGCGCACGGTGACGGACCTCATCGGCGCCGCCGCGAAGCCGACGGCAAAGCAACCGCCTGCGAAAGTCAGGCGCGGCCGGCCGATGCCACGCATCGTCATCAATGGCCGCTTTCTCACGCAACAGATACTCGGCGTGCAGCGTTTCGCCATCGAGACGGTGCACGCGATCGACGCGCTGCTCGATACCGATGGCTATAGCGCCTTGAAGGGCCGCATCGAGATCGTGGCGCCGCGCAAGGCGCGCGATTTCCCGCTCAAAAACATCCCGCTGCGCCGCGCCGGGCATTTCTCCGGCTATGCCTGGGAGCAGTTCGAACTGCCGGCCCACGCCAACGGCCGCCTGCTGCTCAATCTCTGCATGCTGGGACCGCTGGCGACGAAGCATCAGCTCGTCGTCGTCCACGACGCCACCGTCCGCGCCTTGCCGCAGAATTTCTCCTGGCGGTTCCGCGCGGCCTACGGCTTTCTCATTCCGCTGCTCTGCGAGCACGCCGAGCGCGTCGTCACCGTTTCCGAATTTTCCCGCGCCGAGATCGGCAAATACTACGGCGCCGACACGGCCAGAATGCCGATTTGCTACGAAGGCGGCGACCATATCGGCAAAGTGGCGGCCGACGATTCGGTGTTGGACCGCAACGACCTGCGCGGCAAGAAATATTTTCTCGGCGTCGGCGTCGGCTCCAGCAACAAGAACACCGAAATGGTGGTCGAGGCGTTTGCCAAGGCGCAACTCGGCGAGACGTTGTTGGTGCTGACCGGCAAGCGCGATGCCGCCGTCCACGGCGCGCTGACCGAGGTGCACTCGCAGAACGTCCGCAATGTCGGCCATGTCAGCGACGGCGAATTACGCGCGCTCTATGAGCACGCCCGCGCCCTGGTGTTCCCCTCGCGTTACGAAGGTTTCGGCCTGCCCGCGCTCGAAGCCATGACGCTCGGCTGCCCGGTCGTGATCAGCGACCAGCCGGCCCTGGTTGAAATCTGCGGCGATGCGGCCTTGCACTGCGGCGTCGCCGACGTCGATGCGCTCACCCATCATCTGCAAGCGCTCGCAACGGATGATACGTTGCGCGCCAGGCTCGCCGCCGCCGGCCGCGAGCGCGCGCAGCGCTTCACCTGGGAAGCGACCGCGCGCATGCTGCTCGATCAATGCATCGGCCTCTGCAAAAAAGGCAAGGCGACATGCAGCGCCGGCTGATTTCCGTTCCATTCCTGCTGCTGCGCGGGACGACGGCAGGCGCTGCCTTCGTCACCGGCCTGGTGCAGACCTTCGTCTTTGCCCATGTGCTCAGCCCCGAGCGCTTCTCGATTTTCATTCTGGTCGCCGCCGTCGGCTATTCGCTCTGGTTCATCGACTTCGGCATCGTCAAAATCCTGTTTGTGCGCCTCCGCGCGCATTTCCTCGCCGGACAAAGCGACACGACGACCGCCGGCCACGCCACCGCCGTCGTCCTGTTCTATCTGGCGCTGACGGTGGCCGGCGCGGTGCTCTGCTTTGCCGTCACGATGCGCCACGCCTCGTTGCTGCACGCCGCGGAATTCGGCCTGTTCTTCCTCTTTGTCGCGCTCAATCTGGTCTGGTTCGCGCTGCGCAACATCGCGATCGCCGTCGACGAATACGTCCTGTTCGAGGCGCTGGAGACGGTGCGCCGCGCTGGTTACTTCCTCGGCCTTGCCGCGGTGTTCTTCGGCCTGCCGCTCATCGTCATGCTGAACGCCGTCAATCTGCTGTGGGCGGCCGTGCTTGCGGTCTGCGTCAAGCGCCTGATCCTGCGCGGGGCGCTGCTGCCCCGCATCGGCGGCGCAATCGGCGATCTGCGTTCGTTTTACCGCGCCAACCGTATCCAGCTCATGCGCAGCGGCGCCTATGCCGCGAGCGAAATCTATATCTACAATTATCCGTACCTGATCGTGCCGATGCTGTTCGGACTCGGCGCGCCGCCGATCATTCTCGACACCACCTTCAAGGTGTTCCGCGGCGGCGCCACGATTTTCGGCGCGGTCTGCGACATCCTGGTGCCGCGGCAGACCAGCGCTCTCGCCGAACGCGACGGAGCGACGCTGGTGCGCGCCACACTGGTGGCGGCGGCGCTTTGCGCCATCCCTGCAGGCGCGGCCTGCGCCATCCTGCTATTCGGCGCCGATCGCCTGTTTGCTTTTCTGCTCGGCAATGCCGCGACCATGCCGCCGGCGACCACGCCGATCCTGATCGTGCTGATGATCGCCAATCTGACGCAAATGGTCGCCCACAGCGTGCTGGTGCACAACGGCTACTTCCGCGAGGTCGCCCGTCTCGGCATCGGCGTTTCGCTGGCGATGACGGCCGTTGCCGTTTTCTCCATCATCGCGCATGTCGATATCGTCCGTTTCCTCGAGGCCTATACCGCGGTTTACACCTGCGGCGCGCTGGCGGCAGTGGTGCTGATGATCCGCGGCCCGATTCAACTGGCGCATGGCATGGGGCCAGCGCCGACGGTTGCGCCGCGATAGGCGCATCCCTATAGTCCGCGCCGCCCGGTCGGGGCGTGGCGCAGCCCGGTTAGCGCACCAGTCTGGGGGACTGGGGGTCGTGGGTTCAAATCCCGCCGCCCCGACCA
>DATJYA010000281.1:0-18120 GCA_035499835.1 Pseudolabrys sp. | reverse complement strand
CAGCAGGCAGCCGCGCGTGGTGCCGTGATGCCCGGTGCCGAAGGCCAGCGCCGCCTCGATCTCGATGCCGATGCGGTTGGGCGCGATGCCGGCGCGGTCATGCGCGCCGTGCACGATGAAGCGTCCGGCCCGGACCGGCTTGAGGCCGGCGAGGCTCGCCGCCACCCAGTCCGCGGCCGCCACCGGCTCGAATGTCAGCGCCGCCGCCGTGGCTTCGCCCGCCGAGACCGCGATCAGCGCGCGCACCGTGGCCTGATCGGGCGGCTCGCGAAAATTGACCTCGACCCGCCACGCGCCGTCATCGCCTGCGAAGGCGGCGCAGGCAGAGCCGCCGGGATCGAGATTTTCGGCCAGGAAATCGGCGAGCCGTCTTGCGGTTGCCTCATCGCAGGCGAGCCGCGCGAGGGTGGTCGAGCCTTCGGTCATTCCGCCAACGTTCGCCCTTCGCAACCCGCCGCGCAACGGCTATCTAGCTCATATGACAATCGAAGCGCCAACCGACCGCGAGATCGAAAGTCTTGCGCTTGCGCGCCGCAGCGGCTGGCCGGACGACTTGCGCTTGCTGATCGCGCGCGATCCGCGCGAACAGTGGCAGGGCCACGAAAATCTCGGCGATATGGCGCAGTTCTGGCTGTCGCGTCACGCCATGTTCCGCGAGCTGTCGGGGATGATCGAGGGCCTCGCTGGCGATTTCCGCGCGGGCAACGTGCGCCCGGCGGAGTTTCAGGCGCAACTGGCGCCGCGGCTGCAGTTCCTGCTGTCGCAGCTCAACGTTCATCATCAGATCGAGGATCTGCATTTTTTCCCGATTTTCCGCGCCGCCGAAGCCCGGCTTGCCCGGGGCTTCGACGTGCTGGAACAGGATCACCACGCCATTCACGCCGACATGGCGGCAACGGCGGAGGCGACGAACGCAATGACGCGGGCGCTGTCGGGGGGTGCGGACGCGCTCCGACGCTGCGGTGAAACTTACGCCGCGGCGAGCGATGCGCTGCTCAAGGGACTCAGGCGCCATCTCGACGACGAAGAAGACCTGATCGTGCCGCTGATCCTGGACCGCGGCGAGGACGCGCTTGGCGTCGGCCACTAGCGCATGATTGCGAAAAAATCTCAGTGCCGTTTGAAATACTGCACCTCGCGCTCGTGCCGCTCTGCGGCCATTCGCGAGGTGAAGGTGCCGAGATTGCGCCGCTTGCCGGTGCGCGGGTTTTTCTTGCGCGAATAGAGCCGGTATTTGCCGGATTTGAGTTTGCGGATCATGCGCGCTTCCTGCGTTTGCGCCGCACGGCCGCCTGCGCCTCCTTGATGTTGGCGGCTTGCGCGCGGCGCATGGCCGGCGTCGGCTTCCCGGCCGCGGGGATCTTGCGCCGCGGCCTGGCGACAAAGCGGTCGCCGCCGAGATGGCGCGGCGTGGAGCCGAGTTGCGCCAATGCCTTTTCCGCCGCCAGGCTGTCGGCGACCAGCTTGCGCCCGGCGATGTGCGCTTCGCTCTTGCCGACCAGCCATTTCTGCGTGTCCCAGGAGCCGTTGGCGCGTTGGCCGGCGACGCGCTCGATGCCGCCGCGGCCGCCGACATCCTGATTGCGGAAGGTGACGAACCCGGTGCGCGGGCGCACCTGGATATGAAAGAACTTGCCCCCGCCGCTCGCCCCCGGCTTGACGCGGCGCCTGGTCCCGGCTGTGGCCTTTGCCATATGCGTTCTCCTTCAACCCACCACTATCAAGGCGCAAGCCAAGCACCGGTTCCCGGCGCCGGCTTTGATTCAGCGCATGCCGCTTGCAAATTGGACTGAATCGCGGAAGCTTGGCGCAACCGGGGACGGGCCGCCGCCACCCCCCATCGCTCTGCGCGCGGATCATACGATATCGGGGGGCAGATCATGGGCAGATCGCCGACGGGCAGGCCGAACTGGCCAAGCGCGGTGCCGGCCGTGCTGGCGCTCATGGCGCTCGCCGGCTGCGGACAAAGCAATACATATGTGCCGCCGCCGCCGCCGAAGGTGACGGTGGCTAAGCCGGCGCAGCGCACCGTCACCCACTACCTCGAAGCCACCGGCAATGCCGCGGCTGTGAATACCGCGGATCTGGTCGCCCGCGTCTCCGGCTTCGTCGAGAGCATCGGCTACCAGGACGGCGACACCGTGAAAAAGGGCACGGTGCTCTTCACCATCGAGCCCGAATCCTACGAGCTCAAGGTCAAGCAGTCGCAGGCCGCCGAGGAGAGCGCCAAGGCGACCCTCACCCAGGCGCAGGCCGACTACCAGCGCCAGGCCGACCTTGCCAAAAGCGGTACGGCGTCCAAGGCGACGCTGGACACCTCCACCGCAAACCGCGACACCGCCGAGGCCAACTATAATCAGGCGCAGATCAACACCCGGCTCGCCGAGATCAATTACGGCTACACCCACGTGACGGCGCCGTTCGACGGCACCGTCACCGCGCGCAAGGTCTCGATCGGCGACTATGTCGGCGGCAGCGGCTCGCCGACGACGCTCGCCTCGATCGTGCAGCTTGACCCGGTCTACGTGAATTTTGCCGTCAGCGAACGCGATGTGCTCACCGTCCGCGCCGAGATCAGGAAACGCGGGCTGACGCCGGCCGACCTGAAGAAGGTCCCGGTCGAGGTCGCGCTGCAGACCGACGACGGATATCCGCACAAGGGCACGCTCGATTATGCCTCGCCGACCGTCGACGCTTCGACCGGCACGCTCGCCGCGCGCGCCATCCTGCAGAATTCCGCTCGCATACTGCTGCCCGGCATGTTCGTGCGGGTGCGCGTGCCGCTGGAGCAGCAGGCAAACGCCCTGCTGGTTCCGGACGTGGCGCTCGGCACCGACCAGAGCGGGCGCTATCTGCTGGTCGTCGGCAAGGACAATGTCGTCGAGCAGCGCAAGGTCGAGGTGGGGCAGCTCGACGGTACGCTGCGGGTGATTGGCAAGGGTCTCGCCGCCGGCGATGCCGTCATCGTTGCCGGCACCCTGCGCGCGATCCCGGGGCAGAAGGTCGATCCGCAGACGATTGACCTGCCGGACAAAGCCGCCGCGAACTGACGGACCCGCGCCATGATCTCGAAATTCTTCATCGAGCGGCCCGTTCTCGCCAACGTCATCGCGATCCTGATGATCGTGCTCGGCGCCGTCGCGCTGCTCGAACTGCCGGTGGCGCAATATCCCGACGTGGTGCCGCCGACGGTGCAGGTGACCACGCGTTATCCCGGCGCCAGCGCCCGCACCGTCATCGATACCGTGGCGCTGCCGATCGAGCAGCAGGTCAACGGCGTCGAGGGCATGCTCTATATGCAATCCTACGCCGCCGCCGACGGCTCCTATAACCTCACGGTTACCTTCAACATCGGCACCGACCTCAATTTCGCGCAGGTGCTGGTGCAGAACCGCGTGTCGAGCGCGCTGTCGTCGCTGCCGCAGGCGGTGCAGGCGCAAGGCGTGGTGGTGCAGAAGAAATCGACGGCGATCCTGCAGATCGCCACGCTCACCGCGCCGGACGGCCGTTACAACAGCCTGTACCTGGCGAACTACGCCACCATCAATCTCAAGGACGACCTGTCCCGGCTGCCCGGGGTCGGCAACGTCTCCGTCTTCGGCGCCGGGCAATACGCCATGCGCATCTGGCTCGACCCCGACAAGATGAAGGCGCGGGGCCTGAACGTGCAGGACGTCATCAACGCCCTGCAGCAGCAGAACTCGCAGGTCACCGCCGGGCAGGTCGGCGCCCCGCCGGCTCCCAACAGCGTCAATTTCCAGTACACGCTCAACGTCGAGGGCCGGCTCGACGACGCCGCCCAGTTTGCCAATGTCATCGTCAAGACCGGCACCGCCGGCGAGATCACGCGCGTCCGCGACATCGGCAGCGTCGATCTCGGCGCGCAGACCTACAGCCAGTTGTTCACCGTCGACGGCAAGCCGTCGGCGGGTCTGGGGGTTTTTCTGGCGCCCGGCGCCAACGCGCTCAACGTCGCCACCGAAGTGAAGAACCGGATGGCCGCGTTGTCGAAGACCTTTCCGCAGGGGCTCGTCTACGACATCCCCTTCGACACCACCATCTTCGTGAAAGCCTCGATCGAGGAGGTCTACAAGACGCTGATCGAGGCGGCAGCGCTGGTGCTGATCGTCATCCTAGTGTTCCTGCAGGACTGGCGCGCCATGCTGGTGCCGGCCACCACGGTGCCGGTTACCATCATCGGCGCCTTCGCCGCCATGGCGGCGCTCGGCTTCACCGTCAACTTCGCCACGCTGTTCGCCATCGTGCTGGCGATCGGCATCGTCGTCGACGACGCCATCATCGTGGTGGAAGGCGCCTCCCACAACATCGACCGCGGCATGAACGGGCACGACGCCTCGATCGAGGCGATGCGCGTGCTGCTCGGACCGATCATCGGCATCACGCTGGTGCTGCTGTCGGTGTTTCTGCCGGCCGCGTTCCTGCCCGGTCTGACCGGGCGCATGTACGCGCAATTCGCCCTGGTCATTGCCGCCACCGCGCTGATCAGCGCCGTCAACGCGATGACGCTCAAACCCACGCAATGCGCGCTGTGGCTGCGGCCGTCGGTGCCGAACGACAAGCGCAACGTCTTCTTCCGCGGCTTCAACGCGGTCTATGCCCGCTTCGAAAACGGCTATGCGCGCCTCATGCGCGCCCTGGTCGGCCACGCCGGCATCATCGTCGTTATCGCGCTGCTGATCACCGGCGCGACGATCTACGGCTTTTCGCGCATTCCGACCGGCTTCATCCCGATCGAGGATCAGGGCTACATGCTGGCCACGGTACAACTGCCCGACGGCGCTTCGCTCGCGCGCACGCAGGCCGTGCTCGACAAGGTCGAACAAGCCGCGCGCAAGACACCGGGCGTCGACAAGGTCGTCACCATCGCCGGCATGGCCGCGCTCGACAATAATTCCTCGCTCTCCAACGCCGGCGTCGCCTACATCATCCTCAAGGACTGGAGCGAGCGCGGCACCAAACTCGGCCTGCTGCCGATGCTCACGAGCCTCAACAGCGCCATGGCGCCGATCGAGGAGGCCACGGTGCGCGTGCTGCCGCCGCCGCCGATCCAGGGCATCGGCAACGCCGCCGGCGTGACCTTGCAGATCGAGCTGCAGGACAACAGCCTCGATTTCGCCAAGCTCGGCAGCGTCGTGGACACAACCGTTGCCAACACCGCCTCGCAGTCGAGCGTACAGCTCGCGTTGAGCTCGTTCCGCGCCAACACGCCGCAATACATGATCAATGTCGACCGCGTGAAGGCCGAATCATTGCAGGTCACCGTCGACCAGATCTTTTCCGCGCTCGGCGGCTATCTCGGCTCGGCTTACGTCAACCAGTTCACCAAGTTCGGGCGCACGTTCCAGGTGTTCGTGCAGGCCGACGCGCAATTCCGCCTGCGGCTCGACGACGTTCGCAATCTGGCGGTGCGCAACACCGCCGGCAGCATGATTCCGCTGAGCACGATGATCAGCATCGAGGAGATATCCGGTCCGGCGCTGATCAGTCTCTACAACCTTTATCCGTCGGCGACCGTCATCGCCATGCCGGCGTCCGGCTTCTCCACCGGACAGACCATGGCGCTGATGGACGAAATCACCAAGACCACCTTCCCGCCGCATGTCGGCGCGGACTGGACGGCGATGTCCTACCAGGAGAAGCTCGTCGGCGGGCAGATGTACGCCGTATTCGCGATGGCGCTGCTGCTCGTCTACCTCGTCCTCGCCGGCCAGTACGAAAGCTGGTACCGGCCGGCGTCGGTCATCCTGGCGGTGCCGATCGCGCTGATCGGCCCCGTCGCGGTGCTCACGGCGCTCAAGATCGACAACAATCTCTATACGCAGATCGGCATCGTGCTGCTCATCGCGCTGTCGGCCAAGAACGCGATCCTCATCGTCGAGTTCGCGCGCGAACTGCGCGCCGAAGGCAAGCCGATCGCCGAGGCGGCGGTCGAGGCCGCGCGCGCCCGCTTCCGCCCGATCCTGATGACGTCGTTCGCCTTCATCCTCGGCGTGCTGCCGCTGGTGTTGGCGAAAGGCGCCGGCGCCAATGCGCGCGCCTCGATCGGCATTACGGTGTTTTCCGGCATGATCGCCTCGACCTGCCTCGCCGTGCTGCTGGTGCCGTCGTTCTTCGTCATCGTGCAGCGCTTCGAGGAGTGGCTCGGCGGCCGCCGCGCGCCAGCCGCGGTCGCGCAGCCGCAATCGCCGGCGGGATCGGCCTGAATCGGATTGTGCGCCGCGCTGCGGTCGTTCGCGTGCCGGCCGCTCACTTCTTTTTTTCGAAGTCGGCCAGGACCTTCCTGCAGGCTTCGCTGAGATTGTCGTTCTGCTTGGTAAGGCAGACGATGATCCGGCCGCCGCCCGGCGTGACGCCCTTGCAGAACTTGGCGTAGTCGCCCTTGCAGGCGGCACGCTGTTCGGCGGTCAGATCCTGTGCCATGGCCGGCGCGGAAACAAACAGGACGAGCGCGATCAGGATCTGGCGCAGCATTTTAGACTCCTGTCCCGTTATTTGGCCGTCGGCGCAACGAAAGCCTTTTCGACGATCTGCATCACCGGCGTGTCGTAATTCGAATAACACGCCGACTTGAGCTTTTCGAAGTTTTCCTTGAGCTCCTGCGTGTCGAGAACCGTGTCGCTGCGTTTGCCGTGATAGTAGCCGCTGAGCCAGATGGCGATGTCGCGCGGGTCTGCCACGCTGAACGCCAGGAACTGCTTGCAGGTGATTTTCCCGACCTCGACCTTGACCTGCGCGGGCGCGGACTGCGCCGTCAGAAAGGCACTCAGCGCCAGGACAGGAAACAGGGCTCTCTTCATGAGTGTTGCTCCGCCATGCCGGATAATTCGACAATATAGATGAAGCATTTTCTTTAGTGAAACTCAAAGCCTGGACCATATCGTGTTTACCGGGACGATAAATGTCGGGGACATCAGGCGATGGATGCGCGAAAAATAGCCCTGGTCCAGCAGAGTTTTGAGAAAGTCGCGGCGCTGGGCGTGACGGCTGCCGAGCTGTTCTATGCGGAGCTGTTCGCCATCGATCCCTCATTACGCACGATGTTCAGGGGCAGCATGCAGGAGCAGCACAGGAAGCTGCTCTCTGCGCTCGCTCTCGTGATGCGCTCCCTGCACACGCCGGAGAAAATCATCGGCGCCGTCGAAAAGCTCGCGGTCAAGCACCTCGATTACGGCGTGCAGCCGGAGCACTACACCTATGTCGGCAATGCGCTGCTGCGCACGCTGAAGAAGGGGCTCGGACCCGAATTCACGCCCGAACTGTCGGAGGCCTGGGTCGATGCGTTCCGCATGCTCGCCCAGGTCATGAAAAAGGCCGCCTATGGCGGCGCGCAGCCGAAGGCCAGAGGCGCGGCGTAGCGGCTTGCTCGGCAAATCCATTTGAGCCCCGGCGCGGCCTGACGCCCGGGGCGAATATCGGCCGCGCGCATCACTGCGCCCGCAAATGCGCGCCGATCGCGTGGTGCGCCGGCTGCGGCCAAATCCGCTGACCCGCCCGCCGTTACCTTCGGGTGATGTTTTACGCATCCGGAATTGACAGCCTTAGACTTTAGTCTAATGGTCCAAAACAGCTATGGAACAGCCGAAATATGAACCCGGGCGTGTGGTCCCGCGCTTCTGCTGTGGGGAGCCGATGGAGCTGGTGAAGACTGTCCCGCGCATCGGCACCTATCCAGAGCTACAGACCTATCGCTGCGCACGATGCCACAACGTCGAAGCGATCGAAGTGAAAGACGAACAATTCTTCTCAAGGAGGTCGCAATGACAATGCAGACGAGTGACCCGAAACAGGGTGGCTTTCTCCACAGCGTGACCGGGCAAATTGCGGTGACGGGCGTGGTGCTCGTCATCGTCCTGCTGCTCGCCTGGCGCTACGTGTTCTGACGCGCAAACAGGGGCCGCCCCGGTCGGCGGCCTCATTTCTTCCCGGATGTCCCGCGCGTTTGTCCCCGGCATCGCCTGGATGCCCGACATCGTGCGCGCTCAATTGTGCAGGAAACGGCGGCTGACGCGTTACGCCGTTTTGCGCCCGACGGCGGACCTGCCGGGCCGTGAATGCAAGCTCCGGCGCAAAGGTCCTTACCAGCCGAAGGGAAACGACCGCCGGAAATAATAGATCTGCGGCCAGTAGTAGTAATAGTGGTGCGCGTAACGCCAATTGCGCGGCGGCGAATGCCGGCGCGGCGCGGCGACGGGCGCATCGTCTGCGTCGCCGCCGGCGACGACGGTTGCGCCCTGCTTGTCCTGATTGCGGCGGGCGACCGGCGCATCCGGCGCCTCCGGAATCTCTCCGGTGAGCACGACCTTGGTATGGCTCATGCCTTCGTGCTTCACCAGATCGAACAGGACGGTGGCGTTCTTCGGCTCCAGGCGCACGCAGCCGTGCGAGGCCGGCGTGCCGATCGCCCTGATGTGGCCGGAGCCGTGGATGGCGTGGCCCTCGCGGGTGAAGAAGATCGAATGCGGCATCGGCGCGTCGTCCCATTCGCGGCTGAAATGGTCGCGCTCCATGCGGAACGGCTTGAATTCGCCGGACGGCGTATCGTAGCCGGCCGCGCCGGTCGACACCGGCCAGGTGTAGAGCAGCGCGCCGTCTTCCTCGACGGTCATCCGCTGCGTGGACTTGTCGATGGTGATGAGGACGTCGGCGCGGGCGGCGGAGCCGAGCACGATGGCTGCGACTGCGGTCGCGAGCGCGATAAAAGCGCGGCGGCAACGCATGCGGTCACTCCAGCCCCGAACGCCACGAGCTGGAGCATAACACGCGGGACGAGCCCGATTGTGGCGGCGGCCCGCGTTTTTTGCGAGGTGCTATAAAATTGGTTTACCGCGGACGTCGATCGCCTTGTCGATGCGGATCAGCACGCCGATACCGGCGTCGGCTCCGGCATGCGTTTGCTCTCGCGGCAGGAGCTTGGCGAAGATCGCCTCGCGCATCGGCCCGCTCTCGTGCAGCACCGCGGTGCCGAAGAAGCGCAGGAAGCCCGAGTCGAGCACGCCGTCGCGCTGCGCCTTGAAGTTTGCGTACATGACGCAGACGCGCTGATCGGCGCCGAGATTGTCGAGCACGCCACGCTTGGAGCGCTCCCAATAGGCAAGGTGTGCGTCGTCGAACACGATCATGCTGCCCTTGGGCGTGATGTTCGGCCCCTCGCGGCCGTTGGTGGCGAGCAGGCAGGGATAGCCGTCGTCCCAGGCATTGCTGATCAGCGTCTTGATAGTGTCGGAGAGGGGCATGGGGAAATATCCGGTTCGTTGTAGGGGGCTCTGACGCGATGCGTTCCCCGGACGCGGCGCAGCACGAAGTGGTGCACCGCTGATCCGGGGTCCAACCGCTGAACATAGCGAAAGCCGGGTCTCGGGTCTGCAGCGCAGCGTTGCGCCGCGAACCGGGACACGGCCATCAATTGCCGAGCTCGAGCACCCAGTAGTGGCGGCCATTGTCAGCCTGCGCCGAGGCGATGCCGTACATGGAGACGTCGCCGCGCAGCATATTGGCGCGATGGCCGGCGGAGCGCGCCCACATGCGGATGGCGCAGTCCTCGTTGTCGCAGCCCCACAGCACGTTCTCGGCCGCGGTGCCCGAGACGGCGGTGGCGACGCGCTGGCGGAAGCCGTCATGGTCGAGGCGGTTGCGCCGCGCCATGTCGTGGGCGTGCTGATAGGCGGCGCCGGCGAGCATGGCGCTGTAGCCGAGCGGCGGCCGCCGGTGCTCGGCGCGGAAGCCGTTGAGGTCGAGGGCCTGCGCCGGCGCGGCGAGCAGGACGGCAAGGGCGGCGGCGAGGACAAGACGCATCGGCCGACGATAACCCGCGGACCGGGGCGGGGGCGAGGGGCGTTGCCCGGGCCGCGCCGGGCGCCGCCGCGGGCCGCCGCGAAGGAATTTGGCAACCATGTTTGAACCGCCGGCGCGCCCGCCGCGACCAAGAGGAGCGTCGGGTAACGCCACACCCCGGCGAGCGTCGGCAGCCCTGCCCGTACCTTGTCACGGGCGGGGCTGCTTGTTTGCCGCGGCTTGAACTGCGCGCCGCCGCCGATAAACCGGCAGCGTCCATGAACCGCCCGCGGCTGCGGCGCGACCAATCCGGCAAAGGGGTTGCGTCATGGAACGGTCCTCGCTCGAAACCGCGCTCGAATGTCCCGCCGCCGCCATGCCGCTCGCCTGGCGTCCGCGCCTTCCCGGCACGCTGGTGGTGCTCGGCCTCGCGCTCACCGTGGCCTTGACCGGCCTCGTGGCGCTCGGCGCGGCGCTGCTGGCCGGGCTCGCGCTCTAGTTGCCGCGAACGGTATCCGCCTGCCGTAACGGCCACGTAAGGTTAAGCTTGCCTTCACCAATTGGTCCTAGCCTTTTGCCGGTTTTTCCCGCAGGCACCGATGGCTTTGACCCGCGCGCAACTGGCTGACCCGGATTGCCCCGTCAGCGACGACGACTATGACGCGATCGAATCCGCGATCATGGAAACCGCGCGCGGGCGTTGGTTCCTGTTCGAATACGCGCGCCGTCACCGCCATGCCGACACCATGATGGTGATGTCGGCGATCGGCAGCCTGCACGACAGCCTGCAGGCGACGCTGCAGGAAATCGGACCGCCGGAGCGCGGGCCCGAGGCGCTGTCCGATCTGCGCGACGCGAGTGCGGCGGAGAGCGCGGGCGCCGCCGCGCCGACGCAAGGTTCCGCGCCCGAGACGCTGCCCGATGCGCCGCTGCAATCGGCGCTGGCCGAGGCGCTCGACGCGTTGCCCGCTGCATCGCCGGAAGCCGAGCCCGTCGTCGGCAGCCTGCCCGACCGCGCGGCGGACGCGGCCGACGCGCCGGCGCGCCCGGTCGAGAGCCCGGACGGCTGGCTGCCCGACCGCCCCGCCGCCAAAGCGGACCTGGTGCTCGGCACGATGTCCGGCCCGCTCCGCGGCGCCGGCGCGGCGCCCGCCATGCCCGTCGCCTATGTCAGCACCAGGGTGTCGGGCTCGTGGCTGACGCAGCAGCGGGCGCGGGCGAGCTATGAGATGCGCACCCTCGAGCAGGCCGTGCCGGCCGTAGCCGGCGCGCCGACGGCCCCCGCCGAAGCGGCCGCGCTCGCCGGCGCCGACGCCGACGTCTTCACCTTCAAGTGACGGCCGCGCGTTAACGCGCATTTATGACAATTTGAGCGGTTCCGCTCACGCGACGGTAATTTCACACCGCTACACTGTAGGTATGGATCGCGTCGTGGCCATGCTGGCCGTTGCGGTCAGCCTCGACATCTACCTGTGGGACGGCAGGTACACCCACTCTGCCGAGCAGGTCCTCGTTTCCATTCTCCGCGCCTTCGGCATGTGAGCGCGGCGCCCCGCGCGCGGTCAGCGCCGGTGCCGCGCCGGCACCTGCAGCGCCTCGGCGACGCTGTGCGGCCGCCGCGCGCCGGTCACCTGCGCCGTGCATTTTCCCGCCGGCGCGCAGGAGACGATGCAATCCGTGCCCGGCTGGCCGTGACAGTCGCTGCCGCAGCCGTAGCGGTTGGCGTCCTGCGAGAAGGCGCCGCCGGCCGCGGCGCAGGCGCTCTTGAGCGCGTCGGGGCTCATCGGCCGCAGCGCGATGTCGGTGGCGCGCGCGGTGCCGAAGGGCGCCGGCGCAACGGCCAGCGCGGCGGCGAGGATGAGGAGGGCGGTTGCGTGTCGCACGAGCAGGCTCCGATGGGTGATGTCGCCCCCACGGGATGTGACGCTCTCTGCGACGGTGCTTATGCCACGGCGCGGGCGGCGCGGCGAGGGCGGCGTGCTTTACCTCCCCGCGCGCGGCGACGCCCTCACGTCCCTCTCCCACCCGGACGGCGCGAAGCGCCGATCCGGGTGGGAGAAGGAAGCGATTCCGCCTCGCCGCCGTCTTCCCCAACCGGCGTCCGATCCCCACATCGTGAGATGTTTCTCCGTTCGTCCCCGCGAAAGCGGGGACCCAGTTCTTTGCAAAGACCGGATTCCCGGGTCCGCGGGAATAAGCGGGGTGGCGGCACTGTGGGAGCCAAACCAAAATGTCCGAGCCGCTCGTCGTCATGATCCCGCACCGCCTCGGCAAGGCCGAGGCGCTGGCGCGCATCAAGGCCGGCCTTGGCCGCGCCGAGGCCGAGTTCGCGCGGCTTCTCAATTTCGAGCATCAGCAATGGGAGGGCGACCGGCTGTCCTTCCGCGTTGCAGCGCTGGGCCAGCGCGCCACCGGATTCCTCGACGTCTACGAGCACGCGGTGCGGCTCGAGGTCACGCTGCCGTGGCTGCTGGCGAAGTTCGCGCAGGCGGCGCAGCGGGTGATCGGGCAGAGGGGGCAGGTGTTGTTGGAGAAAAAGTAGGGCACGACCCCAGTAGTGTCCTTAGTTAAGCGGGCTCTGCTTTTTCCCGTTGCTGTTTTTGTTCTTTGGTCGCCGGTCTCTTCTCTGGCATCTGAGCTTTTAGTGCGCCCAAAATTGACGATGTAAGTTCTGTCAGACTTGCTCGTGTGTCGGCGTCGACGTCTCCCGCAGATAGAAATTTTTTGATCTCGTTGGCAACTCTGCGCTTATTGTGACCTGCATCCTTGAATTCGGACCGATTTTCGCTGGAAAATTCCAGTTTAGCGGCACGTCCCATTGGGGCCGTTGGACGAGGAAGGACCATGAAGAAATCGAGATTTACGGAAGCGCAGATCGCTTTCATCCTGCGCCAAGCCGAGGAAGGTACCGTGGTCGGCGAGGTCTGCCGCAAGGCTGGGATCAGCGAAGCGACGTTTTATAACTGGCGCAAGAAGTACGCTGGCCTGATGCCATCGGAGATGAAGCGGCTGCGTCGGCTCGAAGAAGAGAACGGCAAGCTGAAGAAGATCGTGGCGGACCTGTCGCTCGACAAGGCGATGCTGCAGGACGTCATCCGCTGAAAGCTTTGAAGCCTGCCCGGCAGCGTCAACTGGTGGACCATACGCGATCGACCTGGCGGGTGAGCATTCGACGAGCTTGCCGCGCGTTACCAGTCGAACGATCAACCTACCACTATCGCTCTCGTCGAGCCGGACAGGCAGAACTCAGCGAACGGATCAAGTCGATTGCAGCCACACGCGTCCGCTATGGATATAAGCGCATCCACGTTCTGCTGCGCCGTGAGGGTTGGCTGGTGAATGCTAAGCGTGTCTACCGGCTCTATCGCGAGATGGGCCTGCAATTGCGCAACAAAACGCCCAAGCGACGGGTCAAGGCCAAGCTGCGAGATGATCGACGCCCGGCAACGAGATCGAATGAGACCTGGGCTATGGACTTCGTGCATGATCAGCTGGCCACCGGCCGAAAGCTTCGCGTGCTTACCATCGTTGACACGTTCTCGCGGTTCTCGCCGGCGGTGGAGCCTCGCTTCACCTTCCGCGGCGCCGATGTTGTGGAGGTGCTGGAAAGGGTCGGCCGAGAAGTGGGATTCCCGGCGGCGATCCGGGTCGATCAAGGGACTGAGTTTGTGTCACGCGATTTAGATTTGTGGGCATACCAGCGCGGCGTCACGCTCGACTTCTCACGGCCTGGCAAACCGACCGATAATGCATTCATCGAGTCGTTCAATGGCAAGTTCCGGGCAGAATGTCTGAATGCCCATTGGTTCATGAGTCTCGACGATGCCCGCCGAAAATGCGAGACTTGGCGTAGAGACTATAACGAGGAGCGACCTCACAGCGCGATCGGCAACAAAGTCCCGATCGAACTCATCGAACGGTCAGCGGCACACGGCCCGCCCTGATCTCGCGGCTGGAAAAAAAGCCAGCAGGCTGGTCCAAGGATGGGGTGCAGTTCAAATCTCTTTCGACTTGCCGAACCTGCTCGAGTCGAAATGGGTCAATCATTGCCGCAGAATGTGTGACATAGATTACTTGATCATTGGGCAACCCTTCTAAGTACTTTTTGATGTCTCGCTGTCCATCCGAATGAAGTTCGAGGCCAGGATTGTCCAAGAGGAATACTGTCGACCGCGAAGCGCTTCCTTCGCTTTGGATCGCTGAGTAAAATGAAAGATACCACTGAAAACCATCGCTTCGATCGCGAGGTGCAATTCGTCTTGAGTACGTATCATCGCTTATGGAAACGAACATCTTTCCTGGCTCAAATCGAAATTGAATATCGTATTTTTCTTGTGTCCAAATATCATTTATGCCGCCAGAAACCGTTGAGTTATAGGTGTCCTCAAACGTCTGACGCATAATTACGTCCGGTGATTCCGCAAGTTCCTTGATTTTTTGGACGGAAAGTCCCGCGACCGCGCAAAGATTAGCCATCCCTTTCGACACCTGTTCAGGATTTGCAACAAACTCTGCTATGGGCACTTCGTTTGGTACATACTCGCTTGCTGTTGCCGTCGTGCTGTGGAAAATGAAATTCGGAATAGCCTCCTCGAAAAGCTTCGAGACATCTATCGCAGCAACTTTTCGAAGTTCGGCGTGAGCGGATTCAATACGATTTATTGCTGCAGCGATCTCTTCTTGAATTGGCGCATCTTGTTCTGGAAGGCTTCTTATAGTGGTAGAAAACGTCTTAATTAAATTATCGATTTCGTCAGGCTTGTTAAAATTCGCACCGGAGAATTGGTCGATCTGAGCCGAAGCTTGCGGTAGATACGCCGCAAACGGCGGATGGCGGGTCGCGTGGTTCTGTAATTTGGTCTTGAGTTCATTCGCCGCGCTCTTAGCCATATCGGCATATTTCGCGAAGTTAGGCGGCGAAAATTTCAGTTGCTCCCGATCACCATTTGGTCCGATGGTGAAATATTCTCGGTGCCCATCGTAGAATCTTGTGCATTCGAATTCTCGTTCAGCCCCTACGTCGTTAATTCCAATTTTTTTTAGTTCACTTGGGTCAGCAGTTACCCATAAGGTCACGATTGGAATCGTAGACGCCTTTTTCCGTTCAAGGGTGTGTCGAAGATGATTAGGTAAATCCGTCGGACCGTAGTTCGCTTTAGGGCTCCACGACGCGAGAGCTTTTAGAAAAGTTGTCTTACCCTGCTCATTTTTGCCGATAATGACGGTTACACCAGGTTCGACCTCGACGACCCCACTGTCCACGATTGATTTGAAATTTCGAACTCGTACCTTCTTTAACTTCATGGAAATTCTCCCAGCGCAGCAACCAGTAACAATACCTCACAACCCAAGCGCGCAAACGAAGACTTGTTATTGTTCTTCTTTCGTTCTTATACCTTGCAACCACCCGAAACGCTACCTGATGTTGCCCCGCACACCCTCTCCACAAAACTATCCACCACGCGGTTTCGCCGGCCTTGTCGAAGCGAATCGTGAGCTTGTTGCCGTCTACCACCGCCACGCCATTGCCGAATTTGCGGGTCGAAACACGCGGACGCTCACGGCGGGCCGCGTCACTCCGCCGCTTCCGCCTTGGCGCGAAACGGCACGGCAGCGATCACGGCGTCAACGGAATCGTCCTGGAACGCCGGATCGGCGCGCAGCTCGTCAATGGTGCGGGGCTGCGGAAACGTGCGGCCGGTCTGCTCGCGCCAGTCCTCGGACGCGAATTCAAGCACCTCCGACGCCTTGCGCATCGCCTCGTCGATGCTGTCGGCGGCCGTGGTCACGCCCGGCACGTCCGGGAATGAGACGCCGTAACAACTATCGGCCTCTTTATGAATAAGGGCGATGTAGTGGGTCATCGCATTGCTCCGTTCAATCCTTCGGCCAGCCTGCGTCCTTGTAGATCGATCGCACCGTGCCGCGCGGGATGTCTTTGCGCGGATGCGTCACAATCACCATGCGCCGCGACACCGGATGGACGAATTTATGGTGCGAACCGCGCACCGATTTCTCCTCGAAGCCGTCCTGCAGCAACCGGCGGATAATATCACGGCTATCGCGGAGCATGACAGGGCCTCGTCATGCTTAAAACGAATCCTCGCGCCCCATCGCTTCCTCGAACGAATAGGGGCAGCCTTGCGGAAAAGTCGCCTCATCGAGCTCCGTCTCCTTGGCCGCCTCGAGCCGCGCCCTGCGATAGGCGCGCGTCAAAGCCTCCTCGATGCGCGGGCTTAAGGACGGATTGTCGGCGAGCACGTCCTCGATTTCGAGGCGTTGCGCGCGCATCGACAGCAGCCAAGAGCGGCTGCGCTTCTCCGGCTGATGATCCCATTTCAGAATGTGCGTGAGCAGCACACGCAGCGCGCTCTCCAGTTTGTTGAACTGTTCCCGCCCCAAGCTTTCGATCTCCTCCGCAAGATTCTCCCGGTCAATGGCATCCCAGCGCCCCTCGCGCACGGCGCGCGCCTGCTGCATCAGCCAGGAATAGAAGTCGCGCATGTAGCCGGCGCGCGCCGGCGCCTCGGGCGCGAGGCTGTTGTTATTGCCGTTGCCGTTGCGGTGTTCTGCCATCGGGCACCTCGGGGCGGAGTATAGCATTCAATCGGCCTCACGGTGAGGAGCCCGCCGAAGCGTTAGCGCCGGCGGGCGTCTCGAACCATGGGGCCGCCCCATCCTTCGAGACGCGCTCCCTCGGAGCGCTCCTCAGGATGAGGCGGATGGGGCGCTAGACCCTCTCCACAAAACTATCCACCACGCGCTTCTCCCCGGCCTTGTCGAAGGCAATGGTGAGCTTGTTGCCGTCCACCGCCACCACATTGCCGTTGCCGAATTTCTGGTGAAACACGCGGGCGCCGATTTCAAAGGCGGACGCGGCGCCGGTCGATTTGGCGATCAGCTCGCCTTCGATGGTGAGAGGCACGGTGTTGCGGCGGGCACGGCGCGCTCCCTCTCCCCCATAGCCCGTCGAAGACGGGCGTGAACGCCCTTTAGGTGGAGAGGGGTGGGGTGAGGGGGTTCCGCCCTCACGAGATGGCGAGTCACTTGCCCCCTCACCCGAATGCGCTGCGCGCGTTCGACCTCTCCCCCCAGGGGAGAGGTGATCTGAGTCTGCCTCGGCGCTGTCCGCATCTGAATCGTCATAAACCCCGTCCGGCACATAGCGCGGCTGCCCGTTCTCGGAAAAACCGCCAATAGGGCCGCGTTCGCGGCCCGTTTCATCAAAACCACCCTTTCCCTTGCGGCCCTGCGCGCGCTGCCAGCCGGGCGTCGTGTAGTTCGAGCCGAACGAATTCATCTCGTCGAAGCGCGATGCTCCATAAGAATTGGCGCCATAGCCCGACATGCCGAAGCCGCCGGCGCCGCCCGGCGCCTCCTTCACCTCGACATCCGCCTCCGGCAGCTCGTCGAGGAAGCGCGAGGGCGCCGTCGACGACCATAGGCCGTGGATGCGCCGGTTGGTGGCGAAATAGATCTTGGCGCGCTTCCTCGCGCGGGTGAGGCCGACATGGGCGAGGCGGCGCTCCTCCTCCAGCCCGGCGCGGCCGCTCTCGTCGAGCGAGCGCTGATGCGGGAACAGGCCTTCCTCCCAGCCGGGCAGGAACACGGTGTCGAACTCGAGGCCCTTGGCCGAATGCAGCGTCATGATGTTGACCGCCTGCTCGCCGTCGGCGCCCTCGCGCTCCATCACCAGCGAAATGTGCTCGAGGAAGCCTTGCAGGTTCTCGAATTCCTCCATGGAGCGCACCAGCTCCTTGAGGTTTTCCAGGCGGCCGGCGGCGTCGGCGGAGCGGTCGTTCTGCCACATCTCGGTGTAGCCGGACTCATCGAGCACGATCTCGGCCAGTTGCGTGTGCGGGGTGTTGTCCTTCATGGCGCGCCAGCGCTCGAAGCCCGCCATCAGCGCTGCAAGCGCGCCGCGCGGTTTCGGCTTCATCTCGTCGGTGGCGGCGAGCGCCTTGGCCGCTTCGGCGAGCGGAAGCCGCGCCTTGCGGGCGTAGTCGTGCAGCATCTGCACAGTGGCGTCGCCCAGCCCGCGTTTGGGCACGTTGACGATGCGCTCGAAGGCGAGGTCGTCGGCCGGCTGCGCGATCACGCGCAGGTAGGCGAGCGCGTCGCGGATTTCCATGCGCTCGTAGAAGCGCGGCCCGCCGATGACGCGGTAGGGCAGGCCGAGCTGGATGAAGCGGTCCTCGAATTCGCGCATCTGGAACGAGGCGCGCACCAGGATGGCGATCTCGTCGAGCGGATGGTCCTCGCCGCGCTCGCGCGCCGCGCGCTGCAGCTCTTCGATCTCCTCGCCGATGGCGCGCGCCTCTTCCTCGG
>DATJYA010000280.1:0-8542 GCA_035499835.1 Pseudolabrys sp. | reverse complement strand
AAGCAGGCCCAGCAGCCGCCGCGGCGTCACGCGCTCGATGCCCCAGAGCCTGCCGATCGCCATCGAGAACAGCGGGATCGTCGCCACCACGATCGCCGTCATCGCCGTGCCGATGCGCGGCGTTGCATACGACAAGCCGATAAGCTGCCCGGCGACCGTCGTGGCACCGACGACCGCAAGCGGAAACCAGCCGACGCTGAAATTGAGCTTGCGCCGCGTCAGGGTAGCGACGGCGAAGAGCGCGGCCGCCGCCACGAACGAACGAAAGGTCACCGCGCCGATCCAGCCGAAGGCCTCGACGACCCGTAACAGGACGAGGAAGGAGAATCCCCAGACCACCGCCAGGAAGACGTAAGCCGCCAAGTCTTTGAGCTTCATGGAGGGCCTAGCGCACGATCCCGAAAAGCGGGAACCGGCTCTCGCAAAAGATCATGCGCCGGCAAAAGGTGGGGAGCACGGTGATTCAATCCCGTTGGAGATTCTAAAGCGACGTCGCGATCGCCGTTTCCAGGAGCTCGAGCCCGAGGTCGATCTCGGAATCGCTGACGGTGAGCGGCGGGGCGATGCGGAACACGCCGCCCATGCCGGGCAGTTGCACGATGTTCATGCTCAGCCCGAGGTCGAGGCAGCGCTCGGTGATGCGCGCGCCGAGCTCCGGCGCCGGCTCCTTGCTCTGGCGGTCGAGCACGATTTCCAGGCCGAGCAGCAGCCCTTTGCCGCGCACGTCGCCGATGCAGGGGAAGCGCTGCTGCAGCGCGCGTAAGCCGGCTTCGAGCCGCGCGCCGGCGATATTGGCGCGATTGACGAGGCCGTCGCGCTCGACGACTTCCAGCACTTTCAAGCCCACCGCCGCCGGCAGCGGATCGGAGACATGCGTGGTGTAGAAGAGGTAGTTGCGCGCGTGCGCCTGCTCCTCGATTTCGGCGGTGGTCACCACGGCGGCAAGCGGCAGCCCGGCGCCCAGCGTCTTCGACAGCGTCAGGATGTCTGGCGTGACGCCGTCGCGCTCGCAGGCGAACATCAGCCCGGTGCGGCCGATGCCGGTCTGCGCCTCATCGACGATGAGCAGCATGCCGCGCTCCGCGCATTTTTTCTTCAGCGCCGCCATGTAGCCGGTCGGCAGTTCGAGCACGCCGCCCGAGGAAAGGATCGGCTCGGCGATGAAGGCGGCGAGGCTGCCGTTCGACTGCCGGTCGACGAGATCGAAGGTGTAGTCGAGTTCGGTGCGCCAATCGGCGACGCCGTTTTTCTCGAAGGCCGGCCGGTAGGCGGAGGGGGCGGGGATCGCGAACGAACCCACCGCCGAGGGACCGACGCCTTTGCGGCCGGCGCTGTAGGTCGCCGAGGCCGCGGCGCCGGTCATGCCGTGCCAGGATTGCGCAAAGCCGACGATCTCGTACTTGCCGGTCACCAGCTTGGCCATGCGGATCGCGGCCTCGTTGGACTCGGCGCCTGTGCTCAGGAACAGGCAGCGCTCGAGTTCCCCCGGGGCGATCTCGGCGAGCTTGGTCGCCAGCTCCACCACCGGCCGCGACAGCATGCCGCTGTACAGATGGTCGAGGTTGGCGGCGTAGCGGGCAATCACATCGCGGATTTCGGGATGGCTGTGGCCGAGGATCGCGCTCATCTGCCCCGAGGTGAAATCGAGAATGGCGCGGCCGTCGGCGTCGTAGACGAAACTGCCGGCCGCGCGCTCGATGATGACCGGCGCGAATTTCCCGCCGTAGCGGACGAGATGCTCCCGCGCCTGCTTCCAGAAAAGGGGGTCCGCGTTCTTGGAAGCCATGGCCGCCTCGGCAATCGGGGAATATCGTTGGATGATTTTGACGAGACTATGCTTTTCGCGGCCTTGCGTCAGCCCTTATAGGCGGCCTTGATCGCACCCACGCCCTTGCCTTCCTTGGCCGCGGCGATGATTTTCGCCTCGCGCTGCGACAACGTGTCAAAGGCCGGCTTCATCGCATCGATCGTGGCGAGCGGCACCACCACGGCGCCGTGGCGGTCGGCATGGATCAGGTCGCCGCTCTGCACGGTCATGCCGTGCACGGTCACGTCAATCCCATAGTCGACGACGTGCACGTAAGCATGCGACGGCGCGATCGAGCCGGCGAGCATCTGGAAGCCGGGCGGGATCATCGGAATATCGCGAATGGCGCCATTGCTGATGGTGCCAACACAACCGAGCGCCTTGTGGATGTTGCCCATCACCTCGCCCCAGAACGCGCCGTGGCCGGCCGGCTCGTCGAGGTCCTGAACGATCACCCAGCTCGGATTGGGCGCGGCGGCGATGTAGTCGAGATAGTCGAGGCGCTTCTGCATGTAGTCGCCGAGGTCGACCTTGTCGCGTGCGCGCATGGTGACGGTCTTGGCGAAGCCGATCATCGGCGGCAGGTCGGGGAAGGGGCAGTGCAGGTGCTGCACGGTATAGCCGTGGCCGCGCCGCTCCGGCGCCACCATCTCGATGAGATTGCAGACCGTCGGCGTATCGATCGATTGCAGGAATTCCGTTTGCGCTTCTGTCAGTGTCTTTGCCGTCGTCATGACGTCCCCTCTTTTTCACGGCGGCTCGATCAGTGCCGGCGCCGGCTGCGTCGGCCCGCCTGCGCTCCATCCGAAATACACGATCGACGCCATGACCGACAGCACGATGATGACCAGCGCAACGCAGGCCGGCCAGCCGCCGATGGTCCAGGCGACGCCGCCGAGTGCGGCGCCGAAGGTGCCGCCGGTGTAAAATGAGGTGACGTAGAGGCCGACCGCCGAGGAACGCCCCGCCTTGGCGGTAATGGTGACATGGCTGGTCGATATGGCCTGGCACATCTGCCCGCAGGCGGCACTGATGGCGAGCCCGGCGACAATCAACGGCAACGACGGCACGAGCGTCAAGAGAATACCGGCAACCCATAGCGCGATGACGTATGAAGCGAATCGCCTGCGCCCGAACCGCGTGGTGGCCCAGCCGCTCCAAGGCGTCAGCATGACCCCCGCGAGATAGACCACGAAGATCATGCCGAGCCAGCTGGCCGACAGGTTGTAGGGCGGCGCTGCGAGCAAAAAGCTGACATAGGTGAATGTGCAGATGAAATTAAACAACACGCCGAACCCGAGCGCGTAGGTGGACAGCAGTTGGCCGTTGCGCAGGTGGGCGAGCATCTGCCGGCCCGACGCCAGCAGGCCTTCCGAGCGCACGAAGCGCCGTTCATGAGGGAGAAGGAATGCCACACCCATCGCTCCCGCCAGCACCATTGCCGCGAGCGCGACAAAGCCGGCGCGCCAGTTGATCAGGTCGGCGAGAAATCCGGTGACAACGCGCCCGCTGAAGCCGCCAAGGGCAGAGGCGGAACTGTAGATGCCGGCGGCCGTCGCCGCTTCGCGCGCCGGCCATTCGTCGCCGATATAGGCGACGGTGACGGCAAAGATCGGCGGCAATACCAGCCCCTGCATGGCGCGCCAGAAAATGAGCGCATGCAGGCTGGTTGCCAGGCCGACCATCACAGTCGGCACCGCCAGTACGAACATGGCGGCAACGATCACCCGCTTGCGGCCCAGCACGTCGGCAACAGTGCCGGTAAATGGCGCGGTCAGCGCTACGGCGAGCGTGCTTACCGTGATGATGGTGGAGACCTCGGCCGCGCTCGCGTGAAATTCGCCGGCGAGCAACGGCAGGATCGACTGCGGCGAGTAAAGATTGATGAAGGCGCAATAGCCGGCAAGCGCGACCGCCGCATGACGCGCAGACAATTTCGAGCGAAACGCGGCGGCATTCATCGTGAGGGACCCGGCCGGGCAATTTCGACGCAGCCAAAGCTATGCCCAAGATCGGGCCGCGGCGCTACGGGGCGGGGCGCCGGGGCGGTGCATCACTGTGCGCATGGCTCGAACCGAGGGCTGCTCTGGCGCGCGCGAGCGTGTCCTCGGGCGTGCCCGAGGCATCGATGCGGGTCCAGCGCACGGCGCCGAGATCGTATTGCTCCTGTTGGCGCGCTACCGCTGCATCGGCGTCCGAAGCATCGCCTTTGCGGCTGCCGACGCGGACGAGCCGCGTCTCAAGATCGGCGGCAAGGAACAGCCCGTGGAACGAGTCGCCTGCCTGTTCGATCATCAGCCGCTCGATGGGGTCGGCGAATACGGCGTCGATCACGGCGGAATGGCCGGCGGCGGTGATGCGCCGCGCCTTGTCGGCAAGCGCGGCATAAACCTGCAGCGTAACGGCGGCCTTGTAGGCGCTCTGCGGCAGCGTTTCGGTTTCGGCGAGGCCAAACAGTGCCTTGCGCTCGACATCGCTGCGCAGCCACACGGCGCCCGGCGCCGGCGCAAGTTCTGGCGCAAGCGCGCGCGCGAGCAGCGATTTTCCGGTACCCGAGAGCCCGCCGATGGCGATGAGCACCGGCTTGGCCGGCTTGAGAAGCCTTTCGGCCAGCGCGAAATAGGCGCGCGCGCTTTGCTCGACGTCCTGGCCGCCGCCCTGCTTGAGTTTCGCCGCCGTGACCTTGGCGCGGATCGCCGCGCGCAGCGACATGAAAAGCGGCAGCGCGGCGAGCGCGTCGAGATTCTCGTCGCGACGCGTCTGCCTCAGGTAGCGATTGAACACGGCATTGGCGGCAGCTTGCAGGCCGCGCTCGATCAGGTCCATGAGCAGGAAGGCAAGGTCGTAGAGCACGTCGCCGGTGGCGATCCTGAAGTTGAATTCGATAGCGTCGAACAGCACCGGTTTGCCGCCGATGAGCGCGATATTGCCGAGATGCAGGTCGCCGTGGCACCGGCGGACGAATCCGGCGCGTTGCCGCGCCGCCAGCAGCGGGCGCACCCGTTCGAGCGCGCCTCGCGTCGTGGCGGTGAGCGCGGCAACCGCGTCGGCCGAGAACAATCCGGGTGACGCGCGCAGCTCGATATCGTTCTGCGCAATGATTTCGGTCAGCTCAGCGGCGAAGTCGAAAGCTTTCGCTGCGGGCGCCACGGCATGGGCGTCGGCGATCGCGCGTCCGAGCGCGTCGGCCAGCGCCAGATCGATCTTACCGCGCTCCGCCAGATGATCGAGCGTCTGTGTCTCGTCAAAGCGGGACATCTCCACCGCCCATTCGAGCGGCTCGCCGTCGCCGCCGATAGCGAGCCGTCCGTCGCTGGCGCGCGTGATCGCCACGACACGGCGGTAGATCTCCGGCGCAAAGGCACGATTGACCTCGATCTCGGCCTCGCAGGCCGCCTTGCGCTTGGCCAAAGTCGAATAATCCAGAAACGGAAAACTCACGGCGCGCTTGATTTTCAGCGCCCGGTCGCCGGCGAGAAAAACCGAGGCGGCGTGGGTATCGATGCGCTTGACCGGGGCGCCGCCATGGCTCTCGGACCGACCGAGAAAGTCCATCACCGCCTGTTGTCCGGCCGTTCCTGTCATTCGCGGGATGTAAACCCGGACAATTTGCGAAGCTATGCATTTCGTCTGGCCGCATATGTGTCGATATGCAGCACAAACAGTGAATCGTGCGCTTTTTCTAAAGCAGGCGGCCGAACCGGCGCCCAGACACGGGCGTTGAATAACGGTAACATTTTCAAGCGTTCGGCGGGGCGACGACCGTGAAAGCAATTGCGCATGCGCGCCCTGACGGTAGAGCCCGGCACCCCCAATTCCGTTCGACTCGAAGACGTTGCGCCGCCGCCGCAGAGCGACGGTGCGGTACTGGTGCGCGCCTTCGCGCTCGGCATCTGCGCGACCGACCGCGAGATCGACGAAGGCAAATACGGCTCACCGCCGCCCGGCGAAAAGCGGCTGATCCTCGGCCATGAGTCGCTGGGCCTGATCGAGGAAACGCCGGCGGGCAGCGCATTTAAACGCGGCGATCTCGTCGTCGGAATTGTGCGGCGCCCCGATCCGGTGCCGTGCGCGGCTTGCGCCGCCGGCGAATGGGATATGTGCCGCAATGGCCAATATACCGAGCGTGGCATCAAGCAGCGCAACGGCTATGGCAGCGAATTTTTCCGCGTCGAGCCGGATTTCCTTGTCAAGCTCGATCCAAGCCTGGACAAGCTCGGCGTCCTGCTGGAGCCGGCCAGCGTCGTCGCCAAGGCCTGGGAGCAGGTTGGCCGCATCGGCGCCCGTGCGCCGTTCTGGCAGCCGCGTATCGCGCTCGTTACCGGCGCCGGCCCGGTCGGCCTGCTGGCGGCGCTGATCGGCGTGCAGCGCGGCTTTGAAGTGCATGTGCTGGATCGAGTGCGTGACGGCGCGAAACCGGCGCTGGTGCGCGATCTCGGCGCCGCATATCACGTCGACGACGTCGGCGCGCTGGAGCCCGACATCGTCATCGAATGCACCGGAGCCCATGCGGTTATCATCGATGCGATCTCCCGCGTCGCACCGGACGGCATCGTTTGCCTCGCCGGCGTCTCGCCCACCGGCCACAAGATCGACGTCGATGTCGGCGCGCTCAGCCGCGGTCTTGTGCTCAAGAACGATGCTGTGTTCGGTTCGGTCAACGCCAACCGGCGCCACTATCGCGACGCCGCCAACGCGCTTGCCATCGCCGACAAAACCTGGCTGTCGCGCCTGATCAGCCGACGCGTGCCGCTGTCGCGCTGGCAGGAGGCGCTGGAGCATCGTCCAGGCGACGTCAAAGTGGTTCTCGAATTCAGCGCTTAGATCATCTTGCCGGAGGCCACGTGGCACTGCGCATCGAAGATTACGCGGTGATCGGCGACCTCGGCACCGCCGCCTTGGTCGGCCGCGACGGCTCGATCGACTGGCTGTGCTGGCCGCGCTTTGATTCCGACGCCTGTTTTGCGGCGCTGCTGGGCAAGCCTGAGCATGGCCGCTGGCTGATTGCACCCGAACACGGCGCTGCAAAGATTACCCGCCGCTACCGGCCCAATACCCTGATCCTGGAAACCCGCTTCGAAACCGCCGACGGCGCGGTGACGCTGATCGATTTCATGCCGCCGCGCGAGAGTGAATCGCGCTTGATCCGTATCGCGGTCGGCGAGCGGGGCCGCCTCGCCATGCGCGGTGAACTGGTGCTGCGCTTCGGCTACGGCGCCACGGTCCCCTGGGTGACGCGCATCGACGAGCATACGCTACGCGCCGTTGCCGGCCCCGACATGGTGGTGCTGCAGTCGCCGGTGCAACTGCATGGGGAAAACTTCAGGACCGTCGGTGAGTTTGCCGTCGGCGCCGGCGACGTGATCCCATTTGTCCTCTCCTACAGCCTCTCGCACCGGCCGTTGCCGGAGCCGGTCGATGCCGGCGACCGGCTGCGCAAGACCGAGCAATTCTGGACCGACTGGGCCGCCAAGAATCAGATCGAGTGTCCGTGGAGCGAGGCGGTCACGCGCTCGCTGATTACGCTGAAGGCGCTGACTTATGAGCGGACCGGCGGCATGGCGGCGGCGCCGACCACCTCGCTGCCCGAATATATCGGCGGCGCACGCAACTGGGACTACCGCTTCTGCTGGCTGCGCGATGCCACGCTCACGCTGCTGGCGCTGATGAACGCCGGCTATTACGGCGAGGCGCAGATGTGGCGCGACTGGCTCTTGCGCGCCGCTGCCGGCAGTCCGCGCCAGATTCAGATCATGTACGGCATCCGCGGCGAGCGGCGCCTGACCGAATGGCAGGTGCCCTGGCTGCCGGGCTACGAGAATTCGCAGCCGGTGCGTATCGGCAATGCCGCGCACAACCAGCTTCAGCTCGATATCTTCGGCGAGGTCATGGATGCGCTGCATCAGGCGCGGCGGGGCGGGCTCGGCGGCTACGAAGCCGGCTGGGACCTGCAGCGCGAATTTCTCCTGCATCTGGGGAAAATCTGGCGCGAGGCGGACGAGGGCCTGTGGGAGGTACGCGGGCCGCGCAGGCATTTCACCCATTCCAAAGCAATGGCCTGGCTCGCATTCGACCGCGCCATCAAGAGCGCGGAGGGCTTCGGGCTTCCCGGCGACATCGGTCGCTGGCGCCTGATCCGCGAGGAGATTCACAACGACGTCTGCACCCGCGGCTATGATTCTGACATGGGCAGTTTCGTGCAGGCCTATGGTTCAAAGGAACTCGACGCCAGCCTGCTGCTGTTGCCGGCGATCGGTTTCCTGCCGCCGGAGGATGCGCGCGTTCGCGGCACCGTCGCGGCGATTGAGCGCGATCTCGTGGTCGGCGGGCTGGTCCGCCGCTATGACACCGAAGCCGGCGCCGACGGCCTGCCGCCGGGCGAGGGCCTGTTTCTTGCCTGCAGCTTTTGGCTGGTCGATGCCTATCTGATGCTCGGCCGCCGCGACGACGCCGTCGCCCTGTTCGAACGGCTCTTGGCGCTGCGCAACGACCTCGGCCTGTTGAGCGAACAATATGAGCCGCGCACCCGCCGCTTGGTCGGCAATTTTCCGCAGGCGTTTTCGCATCTGGCGCTGGTCAACAGCGCCAGCAATCTGGGGCATTTCCGCAAGCCCGCCGAGCAGCGCTCGGATGCTCGCGTTGCCGACACGGCCGATATGCAGGCCGCGGCTTCGCAAATCAGTTGACCGCCGCTTCCGAGCCCGGAAGAGTCCGCGCCTCGCCGCGTTCCCCGGC